>JAIEFH010000001.1 GCA_029067025.1 Oscillospiraceae bacterium
TGGTGGAGGCCATCCCCACGGGCTCGCTGTCCCTGGACATCGCGCTGGGCATCGGCGGCGTGCCCAAGGGGCGTATAATTGAGATCTACGGCCCCGAGTCCTCCGGCAAGACCACCCTGGCCCTGCACATCGTGGCCGAGGCCCAGAAGCGGGGGGGCGAGGTGGCCTTCATCGACGCCGAGCACGCCCTGGACCCCACCTATGCCCGGGCCCTGGGGGTGGACATCGACTCCATGCTGATTTCCCAGCCGGACACCGGCGAGCAGGGCCTTGAAATCTGCGAGGCTCTGGTGCGCTCCGGCGCCATCGACGTGGTGGTGGTGGACTCGGTGGCGGCGCTGACCCCCCGGGCGGAGATCGAGGGCGATATGGGCGACAGCCATGTGGGCCTGCTGGCCCGGCTCATGAGCCAGGCCCTGCGCAAGCTGGCCGGATCTATCGCCAAGACCAACTGCATCGTCATCTTCATTAACCAGCTGCGTGAAAAGGTGGGTGTCATCTATGGCAACCCCGAGGTGACCACCGGCGGCCGTGCGCTGAAGTTCTACTCCTCCGTGCGTATGGAGGTGCGCCGCATCGAGGCCATCAAAAACGGCAGCGAGATCATTGGCAACCGCACCCGGGCCAAGATCGTGAAGAACAAAGTAGCGCCCCCCTTCCGGGAGGCGGAGTTCGAGATCATGTACGGCGAAGGCATTTCCAAGCTGGGCGAACTGGTGGATCTGGCCGTCAAGCTGGACATTGTGCAGAAGTCCGGCTCCTGGTTCTCCATGGGGGAGACCCGGGTGGGCCAGGGCAAGGACGCGGTGAAGAAGTATTTCCAGGACAACCCGGAGATTGCCGAGAAGGTGGAGGCCGAGGTGCGTGCCAACGCCTACAAGCTGATGAGCCCCCAGTCCCAGGTCGCCGCCCGCGCCGCGGGCCGCGCGGTGGACGTGTCCGCCGATGACTTTGAGGGTTAACCTACTTTTTCTTGAAAGCTAAAGGCACCAACCGCCCGAACCCCTTGCGGCGCAACGCTTCCAGGGGTTCGGGCGGCGTCTGGTACACAAAAAGTACACAAAGGCATGGGAGGGGGATATTCCGTCTGGGATATTGCCTTTCTGCACATTGCTTTGGATCCCTAGCGGTTGCTTCCGCTGGGGTAGGTGCTGGGTGCAGATAGCGAAAATAGGCTTCAAGGAAAAATTCTTCCTCTCTAAGTTGATTTGTTAGCTGTGTGATGGTATATTAGGTTTGGATTGATAAATTACAGTTTGGTGAGGATGAGGGAATTATGTTTAATAATGAATCAGTAAATATAGATGGGAAACAATTGGCATATGTAAGATTTAATGAGTGGAGTAATGATGTTATTTTATTTTTTCATGGATTTACTGGCTCAAAAGAATATTTTCCAAAGACACAAGTAAAAAACAAGTGCATTCTGTCATTTGACAGACCAGGAGTTGGAGAATCATCGGTAGTTGAATACTATTCAATGGAAAATTTTCTGACAAATGTATATGAAGTGTTGAAAAGTCATAATGTAACTTCCGTAAAAATAGTGGGACACAGTGCTGGAGGATATTATGCACAACTCTTTGCTCAGATGTATCCAGAAATAGTAAAATCACTCTCGCTGATAAGCAGCATGGTTCCTTTGAATTGTCCAAAGACTAAGAAGATAGTAAACGGGCAATGGAAATTTATATCTTTTTTATCATTAAAAGCAAAGAAGGTTTCTCAGTTTTATTTTAATCAAATGGCAAAGAGTATAAAAAAGGATTATGAAAAGCAGCTTGTAAAAAATATGAGATCTCTTCCTGAAATTGAAAAGAATTTCATAGAAGAAAATCCCCAAATGATAAAAAATTCAATTTTGAATGCTGTTGCGAATGAGGGCTTAGGCGTTTGCTATGATGCATATGCATTATGCCAGAAACGAGAAGAGGTAAAAATATCCCCAAATATTCCTGTATATATTTGGCATGGTACAGAAGATACCACAACACCTATCTCATTTGTAGAATATTTTGAATCAGAATATGCAGTTAAACAAGTACATAAATTAGAGCAAGTTGGCCATATGCTTTATCTGCCTTATTGGGGCGAAATCATAGAAGAAATAGTTTGAATATTGCTATGAATTTCTGTTAGTCTGGTACACAACTGTAGTGCGATGAATTGCGATAGTACCCGGCAACGGGACGGAGTGCGATGGAGAAAGTATGAAAATTGAAAAGCTGGAACCCTCCAAGCATAAGGAGGGCCGCTGGTTGATATGGCTGGAAGATGCCTCCATTGTCCGTATCGGTGAGGGGGACGTGGTATCCCTGGGCCTTTACACTGGGAAGGAGCTATCTGATGCGGAAGGGGAGGCCCTTGCCGCCGCCGGGGAGCGCTCCAGGCTCATGGAGCGGGCGGTGGGACTGCTGTCCCTGCGGCCCATGTCCCGGAAGGAGCTGCTGGACAAGCTGTGCGCCCCGCCCCGGCAAAAGAAGGAAAAGTATCCCTATGACAAGCTGGATGACACCCCTGACCAGGAGCTTTTGCAAGCCCAAAGGGAGGCCGTCCGAGAACAGGCCGAGGCGGTGGCCGACCGGCTCACTGAGTTGGGACTGCTCAATGATGGGGAGTACGCCCGCATGGTGGTGCGCCATTACGCCGCCAAGGGGTACGGCCCCCGGAAGCTCCGGGATGAGCTGTACCGCCGGGGTGTGCCCCGGGAGTATTGGGAGGACGCCATGGAGGAGCGGGAGCCTGACGACAGCCAGATTGACAAGCTGGCGAGGCAGAAGCTTCGGGGGGCGGAACCCACCCGGGAGAATTTGAAAAAAGTATCCGACTACCTGGCCCGCCGGGGCTACGGTTGGGATGAAATCTCGTCCGCATTGGAGCGGCTCCGGGAGGAGGAATGGGAGTAATGGGCTACAAAGTGGCGTTTCAGTCTCTGGGATGCGCCAAAAACCTGGTGAACACCGAGCAGATGATGGCCCTGTGCCGGGACGCCGGCTTTACCGTTACCGGCGACCCGGAGGGGGCGGACGTGGCGGTGCTGAACACCTGCGGCTTCATCGAGTCGGCGAAGAGCGAGGCCATCGACAGCATTCTGGAGCTTGCCGCGCTGAAAAACCAGGGGAAACTGAAAAAGCTGCTGGTCACCGGCTGCCTGGCCCAGCGCTACCCGGACGACATCCGCACCGAGCTGCCCGAGGTGGACGGCCTTTTAGGCACCGGCAGCTATACCGATGTGGTGTCCGCCGTGGAGCAGCTCATGGCGGGGGAGAGGCCTTCGGTCTTTGGCGACATCCATCGCACCTACGAGGACGGAGAGCGCTGGGTGACTACGCCGCCCTACACGGCATATCTCAAGATCGCGGAGGGCTGCTCCAACGGCTGCGCGTTCTGCGTTATCCCCCGTTTGAGGGGGAAGTACCGAAGCCGCTCTATGGAGGCCCTGCTGGCCGAGGCGGAGGGGCTGGCCCGCCGTGGGGTGAAGGAGCTCATCGTCATCGCTCAGGACATCACACGGTACGGGCTGGACCTGGGGGACGGCACGACCCTGGCCAAGCTTCTGACCGAGTTATGCAAGCTGGACTTCCACTGGATCCGGCTCCACTACCTATACCCGGAGGCGGTGACGGACGAGCTGATCGAGGTCATTGCCCGGGAAAAGAAGATCGTCCACTATCTGGACATCCCCATCCAGCACGCCAACGACGGCATCTTGAAGGCCATGCGCCGCCGCAGTACCAAGGCGGAGATCGAAGCGCTGTTTGCCAAGCTCCGCGCCGCCATGCCCGACGTGGTCATCCGTACCTCCCTGATCTGCGGTCTGCCTGGGGAGGGCGAGGCGGAGTTCGAGGAGCTGTGCGATTTCCTGCGAGAGCAGAAGCTTCAGCGGGCAGGGGTGTTCCAGTTCTCCCCGGAGGAGGGCACCCTGGCCGCCGCCATGGAAAACCAAGTGGAGCCGGAAGTGGCCGAACGCCGGGTGGAGCTGGTGGTGGATCTCCAGTCCCGGATCATGGACGGGTACAATGAGGACCGGCTAGGTACGTGCATGGAGGTTCTCTGCGAGGGTTTTGACGGGGAGGCCGGCTGCTATGTGGGCCGCACCTATGCAGACTCAGTGGACATCGACGGCCGGGTACTGTTCACGGCGTCGGGGCTGGTGCCCGCCGGGGAGTTCGTGTGGGTGCGCATCACCGGCGTGTCCGACGGCGACCTCACCGGGGAAATGGAGGGCTGAGTGGTGGAGGTACTGTACCACGTCTCGCCCACGCCGGGGCTGACGGTGTTGAAGCCCAGCGTGACCAAGTACTTCGGCAAACCCAGGCAGGTGTGCCTGACGGCCAGTCTGCCCATGGCTCTGATGTACGGGATCCGACACTTTGAGTATGCCTACGGCTACACAAGGGACGGAAGGATCTATTATGAGGAGTACTTCCCCAACGCCCTGGAGGAGCTGTACCGGGGGAAAGCCGCTTTCCTTTACACCTGCTATTGCAGGCCGGATATGGAGCGTACTGCCATCCCCAACGAGTACGTCACCCCAAACGAGGTCCCGGTGGACGGGGAGCTGCCGATTCCAGACGTCTGCGAGGCCCTGTTGGAGCAGGAGCGGCTGGGGGCGCTGAAGATCGTCCGCTGGGACGAGATGGACGAAGGGCGGCGGCGCTGGGTCGTCCGCGCCGAGGCGGACACCATTCGGGAGCATGGCCTGCTGGCTCAACCCGACGACCCCTTTGCCCGTTATATGCAGGAGAAGTATCCGAAGAGCTGGGCGCTTGCCGCGGACGGCCTCCCTGGCGAGTTGGAACATAACCAGTGTTGAACATGAAGGAGGAAAACCATGAACTTACCTAACAAACTGACCATGATGCGTGTCATCCTCATCCCCGTGTACCTGGTGCTGTGGCACCTGGACTTTGCGTACAACAACTATGCCGCCCTGGCCGTCTTTATCGTGGCCAGCCTCACCGACTTTTTGGACGGCTATATCGCCCGAAAGAACAACCTGGTGACGGATTTCGGCAAATTCATGGATCCGCTGGCGGATAAGATGCTGGTGCTCACCGCCATGACCTGCTTCTGCGCCATGGGCCGGTTCCCGGACTGGGCGCTGGTCATCGTGATGGCACGGGAGTTCGCCGTGTCCGGCCTGCGGCTGGTGGCGGTGGACAACGGGCGGGTCATCGCCGCCGGATGGTCGGGCAAGGTTAAGACCTTCTCCACCATGGTGTGCCTGTGCCTGATGCACCTGACCATCCTGCCCATCCCCATCGAGGTGCTGGACTGGGTGTGCGTCATTGTCATCGCCGTCACCACCTTGTACTCCGGCGTGGAGTACTTTGTGAAGAACCGGGACGTACTCAACTGGAACAAGTGATTTGATCGGTCAAAAAGCCCCGGCCCGCGCCATGCGCGGGCCGGACTTTTTTATCCCATCATCACTCTGGTGAGCAGGAAGGCCATGGCCCCGCAGGCGGGGAAGGTGAGCGCCCAGGTCCCCACCATCTGGCCCATGACCCGCCGGTTTGTCCCCCGGCCCGCTCCGCAGATGGCGGCTACTTTGGCGTGGGTGGTGGAGGCGGGCAGCCCCAGGGCGGAGCACACCAGCAGCACCAATCCCGCCCCCAGGTCGGCGGCAAGGCCGTCAGCGGGGGAGAGGGAGGCCAGCTCTGAACCTACCTTTTCCACGATGGGCCTGCCGCCCAGGGCGGTGCCCAGGGCCATCACCCCGGCGGTGAGCAGGGCCAGCGTCAGCCGGGAGGCGTCCGTATTTCCGCCCAGCCCGCCGGTGAGCAGCAGCAGGGCTAGGAATTTCTGCCCGTCCTGCACGCCGTGGAGGAGGGCGGTGAGGGCGGCCCCGCCTTTTTGCCAGACCGCCGGACGGCGCACCCGCCCCATCAGTGCCTGCCGGAATACTCTGCCAGCCAGCACCCCGGCGGGCAGGGACAGGGCAAGCCCCGCCAGCGCCCGGATCCACGCCCCGGCGCTTAAGCTGGCAGCTCCCGCGCCTAAAGCGACAGCCCCGCCGGACAGCCCTGCCAACAGGGCGTGGCTCTCGCTGGTGGGCAGGCCGAACCGCCACGCCGCTACCGCCCACAGCACAATGGACAGCAGGGCGGCGTTCAGCGCGGCGAGCGCCGTTTGGGGGCTGGAGAAGGCCACCAGCTCCCCCATGGTGTCCGCCACGGCGGGGAAGCACAGGCAAGCCATGACGGCCCCAATGAAGTTGCACACCGCCGCCAGGGCCACCCCCCGGCGGAAGGACAGCGCTCCTGAGCCCACAGCGGTGGCGATAGCGTTGGGCGCGTCGGTCCAGCCGTTGACGAAGATTACCGCCAGCACCAGCAGGCGGGCGAGATGGACGGTCATGGTCATGGCACTCCCTCCCGGAGCAAGCGTATGAGGGGCGGAGAGGAAGATATGCAAAATTTTTGAAAAAATAAAAAGGGTTTTCGATTTTTACGGGGTATAAGAAATAGACAGCGATTTTGTCTGAGCGAAAGAGGGGGAGGGATACGGCGTGGAACAGACCATTCGGGAGCGTACCGAAGAGCTGGAGCGGCAGACCCTGTCGCCCCGGGCCTGTCTATCGGCCAATTCCAAGGGGCGGGCGGTGGCCATTGCCCCCTGTCCCATGCGCACTTGTTTCCAGCGGGACGTGGACCGGGTGGTGCACTGCAAGTCCTTCCGGCGCTTGAAGCACAAGACCCAGGTGTTCCTCCAGCCTGAGGGCGACCATTACCGCACCCGCATGACCCATACCCTGGAGGTATCCCGGATCGCCCGGACCATGGCGCGGGGTCTGCGGCTCAACGAGGATCTCACCGAGGCCGCGGCTCTGGCCCACGACCTGGGCCACACCCCTTTCGGCCACGCCGGAGAGCGGGCGCTGTCCAGGATGGTGGAAGGGGGCTTCCGCCACTACGAGCAGTCCCTGCGGGTGGTGGACCGGCTGGAAAACGGCGGCGCGGGGCTGAACCTGTGCCATGAGGTGCGCTCCGGCATCCTGTGCCACACCGCCGGGCCGGTGGCGGACACCCTGGAAGGCCAGTTGGTGCGGTTTGCCGACAAGATTGCGTACATCAACCACGACATTGATGACGCCATGCGGGGCGGCATCATCTTTCCCACCGACATCCCCGTCCACATCTCCCAGACCCTGGGCTACACCCACGGCGAGCGCATTGAGACGCTGACCATGGACATCATCCGCGCCAGCGCTGAGGGGGACGTGATCCGTCAGTCGGAGCCGGTGGCCCAGGCCATGGCGGCGCTGAAGGAGTTCATGTTCCAGTCGGTCTATTTTAACCCCCTGGCCAAGGGGGAGGAGGGCAAGGCGGAGGACATGATCTGCCTGCTTTTCGAATACTATTGCAAGCATACGGACAAGCTGCCCTCCGAGTACCAGGACATTCTGGTGCGGGAGGGGACGCAGCGGGCGGTGCTGGACTATATCGCGGGGATGACGGACACCTATGCTGTGGAACAATTCAGCAGCCTGTTCATCCCGATGAGGTGGGTGGTCAAATGACAGAATACCTTGTCCCCACCCATCCGTCCGAGACAGAGTTTACCGAGAAGCGCTCCACCTTCATCGGCCACGTCTGGCCGGTGGAGACGGAGGAGGAGGCCCGCGCCCGCATCGATGAGATGAAAAAGAAATACCACGACGCCCGGCACAACTGCTGGTGCTATCTCATCAAGGACGGCCCGGTGCGCTACTCCGACGACGGTGAGCCCCAGGGCACCGCGGGCCAGCCCATGCTGGGGGTGTTCCAGAAGGAGGGGGTCACCAACGTGTGCTGCGTGGTCACCCGGTACTTTGGCGGGGTGCTGTTGGGCGCGGGGGGCCTGGTGCGGGCCTACACCCAGAGCGCCAAGGACGCGCTGGACGCGGCGGGCATTTCCGTCGTCCGCCGCTGGGTGGCCATGGAGGTGCCCTGTACCTACAGCCAGTTTGAGGAGGTGCGCCGGGAGGTGTTCCACTTCGGCGGCGTGGTGGAGGGCGTGGATTACGGCGAGGTTGTGCTGCTGTCTGTTCTGATTCCGGAGTAGCGCGCGGAACTGTTTACCGCCCACCTGTTTGACGCTTCCGCCGGGACAATTGAGACGCTGGAATCGGGAGAAGC
>JAIEFH010000010.1 GCA_029067025.1 Oscillospiraceae bacterium
CATATATCCAATGAGGTGATTTTATGCACATTCCAAGCGGTGACACCGCCCTGCTGGACGTGACCCGGTTCGATGACGCCCTGGCCGAGGCGCTGGCTCCCTCCCCTGATTACGACATAACGAAATGGCTTTATGTGCCCAATCATTACGGGGAGTATCGTTACATCCTGGGCACACGGGGGCAGAAGCCCCTGATCTGCGTGGGGGTGAACCCCTCCACCGCCGCCCCCGGCGATCTGGACAACACGCTGAAGTCAGTGGAGCGGGTAGCCCTTCACAACGGCTACGACAGCTTTATCATGTTCAACGTCTACGCCCAGCGGGCCACCCGGCCCGAGGACATGGAGCGCTCCCGCAACGCCGCCCTCCACGCCGAGAATATGCGGGCCTTTGATTATGCCTTGTCTCTGGACAAAGGGCGCTCGCCCGCGGTGTGGGCGGCCTGGGGCGCAGTCATCGAAAAGCGGGACTATCTGCCCCAGTGCGTCCGGGACATGATCGCTGTGGGGGAAAAGCGCGGCGCCCGGTGGTTTTCCGCCGGGAAGCGGACAAAGGCGGGGCACCCCCATCATCCGCTGTACTTACGCAAGGACAGCCCGCTGGAGCCCTTCGATGTGGGGGCGTACCTTGACGCCCTCTAAGGGGACGCCCTCCGTGGGCCCACTTTCTCTCACGCGAGAGAAAGTGGGTAAAGAGCGCGCCTAAGGGGCTCCGCCCCTTAGGTATCCCCGTGCCACGCCCGGACGCGAGCCATTGAATCCGGCTACCGCGGCTTTGCGAATGAAACTCACTTCGATTTCCGGCCCACAGGGGCCTGCCCAGGCTCTAAAACGGACCGTGAGCAGCACTCCTGACAGCGCCTTCACAGTCCGACGCATACGGAGCAAGGTGCGGCGTCCCCACGGACCGCCCATTGTATTTTTGCCAAGAAAACTTTGCAAAAAGGCTTGACAAGAAAACTTGGCGGTGCTATGATAGCAACACCAAGTAAACTTGGCAATTTGATTTGGGGGGTCGCCTTATGGACAAAGACGAAATTTTGGCCAGAAGCCGGAAAGAAAACAAAGACATGGATTTCGTGGAGGCCGAGGTGCTGGCCAAAGCCAACTCCATTGCTCTCAGTGTCGGTATTATGGTA
>JAIEFH010000100.1 GCA_029067025.1 Oscillospiraceae bacterium
TGTTGGTATCGCTGGCCTGGGTGACGGTTTCCGTGTGGGTCTGGATGTCTACGCCCACCTCGTCCTTCCGGGTCATGTCCAGCAGGTAATAGCGCCGTCCGTTGCGGACGAAGTCCTCGGTGGGGATGAGGCTGGGATCGTCCGACAGAGAAAGCTGGTAGACTTTATTGATCCGCAGCTCGTCAAAGTCACCGTAGGTGTACTCCTCCACGGAAATGGGGGTAATAGCTGGCGCTCTGGCCTGTATCATTTGCGGCCAGGGCGGTAGCGCTCCCGGCTAGGATGAGGGCGAGAGCGCACAGAATGGTGAAAATGCGTTTCATGGGTACTTTCCTCCGTTTTATCGTTGATTTTAAGCCTGGATGATGGTGTTATCTGGTATTGGCTTGGCGCTGATCCCCCCTTTCTCTGGCCCTGCCGCGCTGCTGCAGGTACTCGTTCCAGTCCTTCCCCTGGGCGGGCGTTCTGGTGGATATGGTATAGCCTTTCTGGCTATACTCCTCCTGGAACTTCTCCGCAGCTCTCTGGCCCCACTTGTCCGCATCCAGACACAGAACAATCTGCTTCAGGTGCGGATTCTCCCGCAGGTAGGTATCCAGCGGTCCCTGGTAGAGTCCGCACAGGGCAACGGCGTTGCTGGTGACCGCCCGGTGCAGGGTGCAGAAGCTCATGAGGTCGATGGGGGCCTCGAACACCGCCACCCAATCCAGGGCGGGGTCGCAGGGCAGGCGGAAGGCTACGCTTTTGTCACTGCCGGTAGCGTCCCCCTTGAAGCCAGGGCCGTTCAGATCGTAGGTGCCGCGTTTGCTTGCGAACACCGGCTTGCCGCTGCCATCCCGTCCCACGAACACACAGTTGTGGTGCAGGCTGTCCTCATACAGCAGGCCGGATTCGATAAAGCCGCGGATCACCTGGGGGGCGATGCCTCTCTTTTGAAGATAGGCAAACACCCGCCGCTGATCTGCGTGGGGGATGGGCAGGGCGAAGGCGGGCTTTTCCTCCTGCCGGACTGATTTGGGGCGCGGGGCGGGAGAGTCCCTGGCGCGGTGTCCGTTGAACTCCAGCAGGTAGTTGACGGCCTCCCGGAAGTCCTTCCCGCAGAACTCCTGCAGGAAGGTGATGGCGTCTCCGCCAGTGCCGTTGGAGTACCGCTTCCAGGTACGGCGGTCCTTGATGCGGATGCTGTCCATCTCCTTGGTGGTGTGGTAGCGGCTGCCCAACCGCCGCACCTGATAGCCCAGGTGTTCCAGCAGGTCCGGCAGGTCTGTCTCCTTGACGATCTCCATCTCCTCATCTGTGAAGCGGAAGGCTGGGGCTGTGCTTTGTCTCATAGTGATCACCTCCTTCTGGCGAAACGAAAAGAAGCCCCCAGAGCATCCCGCTGTTGGGGATGCTCTGGGGGCTTCTCATCTGCTGTTTGGTTGTTGTGGTGCTGGATGGCCTTACGCGGGCGTTTCCTCGCCCGACAGGCCCGGTTCGTCCTCCTCCGGGGGCTGGGGGTCGCCGCCGTCCTGCGGGGCCTCACAGGGGCTGACACCGGCCTGACGCTCGGCCTCGTTCAGTGCCTCCTCGATGAGCCCCAGCACGAACTCCCGCTGGGTGAGCTTCTTGCCTGTGC
>JAIEFH010000101.1 GCA_029067025.1 Oscillospiraceae bacterium
GTGAGGGTGATGACCTGCTGGTGCTGGGACAGGGGGGCATACTGGGGCTGGCGCAGCAGCCGCATGAGCCCCTGGCCGTAGGCCAGCTGGCGCTTGGTGGCGTCGTCCAGGTCGCTGGAGAACTGGGTGAACACCTCCATCTCCCGGTACTGGGCCAGCTCCAGCCGGATGGGCCCGGCGGCGGACTTCATGGCCTTTGTCTGGGCGTCGCCGCCCACACGGGATACGGACAATCCCACGTTGACGGCGGGCCGCTGGCCGGAGAAGAACAGCTCGCTCTCCAGGAAGATCTGGCCGTCGGTGATGGAGATGATGTTGGTGGGGATATAGGCGGACACGTCTCCCGCCTGAGTCTCCACAATGGGCAGGGCGGTCATGCTGCCGCCCCCCAGCTCGTCGCTGAGGTGGGCGGAGCGCTCCAGCAGCCGGGAGTGGAGGTAGAACACGTCGCCGGGGAAGGCCTCGCGGCCCGGGGAGCGTTCCAGCAGCAGGGACAGCGCCCGGTAGGCGATGGCGTGCTTGGAGAGGTCGTCGTACACGATGAGCACGTCCCGGCCCTGGTACATGAAATACTCGCCCAGGGCGCACCCGGCGTAAGGGGCGATATACTGCAAGGCGGCGGAGGCGCCGGCGGGGGCGGTGACGATGGTGGTGTACTCCATCGCGCCCCGGCGGGCCAGATTTTCCGCCAACTGGGCCACCGAGCTGGTTTTCTGCCCGATGGCCACGTAGATGCACACCACGTCCTTGCCCTTCTGGTTGAGGATGGTGTCCAGGGCGATGGCGGTTTTGCCGGTCTGGCGGTCGCCGATGATGAGCTCACGCTGGCCCCGGCCGATGGGGAACATGGAGTCGATGGCCAGCAGGCCCGTCTCCATGGGGGTGTTCACCGGCTGGCGGTCCAGGATGCCGGGCGCGGGGGTCTCAATGGGGCGGTAGCCCTCCGGCTCGATGGAGCCTTTGCCGTCCACAGGCAGGCCCAGGGCATCCACCACCCGGCCCAGATAGTCTCCACCCACGGGCATACCGGCGGTTTTTAAGGTGCGGCGGACCATGCTGCCCGCGCTGATCTCCTCACCGTCGCCGAAGAGGATGCAGCTCAGCCCGTCCGGGCGCAGATCCTGCACCATGCCCTTCACGCCGGAGGAGAACACCAGAATTTCCCCGTATTGGGCGTGGGTCAAGCCGTTCACAGTGGCGATGTCACCGTCCACGGTGAGCACCTCGCCGATTTCCTCCGGGGCGGGGGCAGGCTCCCACTGCTCCACCGCCTGACGGATCAGGGGCACGATGTCGTTTTCTCCGGGCTGGAGCTGCCGCAGATAGTCCTGGAACTGCCGCGCCCGGCCGTCCAGGGTCCAGTCGTACACATCGGAGCCCACCTGGAGGCGGAAGCCGTCCTGAAGGGTCTCGTCCAGCTCCCAGCGGAGGGGAACCTTCCGCTTGTAGGTGCGGGTGAGGAACTGATCGAAGCGCTGGAGCTGTGCCTCAGTGGGCTGAGCGGCGCTGCGCAGTTGGGCGGTCAGGCGGCTTCTAGCGGCCCTCATGCGCCCCGCCTCCCTCCGTCAGCTCCAGGAACTGGTCGAAAGCGTCAGCTCCGGGTTGGGCGGCCAGCTTCTTCGCCGCCCGGGCGGCCAGCTCCCGCATCTCCTTCTGGGACTCCCGCAGAGCCCGCTCCCGGCTCTGCTCCGCCTCGACATGGGCCTTGGCGATGATGTGCTGCGCCTGCTTCTGGGCCTGCTCCACCTGCTCCTGAGCGGCCTGGGCGGCGGCCTGCTGGGCCTGAGTGCGCTCCTTGCGGATCTCCTCGTCGGCGCGATCCAGCTTGGCCTGGCAGTCGGCACGGAGCTGCTCCGCCTGGGCCAGCTTGTCCTCGGCCTGTTGATCCAGCTCCTTATAATAGGCTTCCCGCTTTTCCATAAACTGCTTTACCGGCTTGAACAGGAGGAAATACAGCCCTCCCGTCAGGATGGCCAGGTTCATCCAGTGCAGCAAAATCTGCTGCAAATTGATATTCAGAGGCATGATGATGACCTCCCAAAGTTATAGCACAAAGATGATGAGGATGACCACCAGCAGGGCGTAGATGATGGCGGTCTCAATGAACACCAGACCCAGCATCATCGTGGTG
>JAIEFH010000102.1 GCA_029067025.1 Oscillospiraceae bacterium
GTGTTCCTCATCGTCGCCGCCCTGGCCGCCCTGGACTTTGAGCGGGCCTTCGTCATATTCCACGCCCTGTTCTTCCCCGGCAAGGACAACTGGCTGTTTGACCCCACCCAGGATCAGATCATCAACATCCTGCCCGAGGCGTTTTTCCGCGACTGCGCCATCCTGATCCTGGCCATTCTGGTGCTGGGCTGCGCCGCCCTCATCATATTTGACCTCCGCCACACAAAATTAAAAAAATTTAGAACGAACGTTTGACATTTCGAACGCTCTGTGTTATAATGCTGACATGAGCTAATATGCGCCTGTCACAGACCGCAAGGCACAGCCGAAAACGTTCAGCGTCCCCGTGGCGGGACGACTTTGGAAGGAGCTTGCGCCATGGCTAAATTGACCCCAAAACAGCAGCAGATCTACGACTATATCCTGGCCTTTGCCGACGAGCACGGCTATCCCCCCTCGGTGCGGGAGATCGCCGAGGCCGTGGGGCTGAAGTCCCCCGCCACCGTCCACTTCCACCTGAAGGGCCTGCGGGAGGCGGGCTGTATCTCCCAGGCCGAGGGCAAGACCCGGGCTATCACCATCACCGACCCTGCCCACGGCCGCAAGGATCAGGTGCCCCTGGTGGGCTATGTGGCGGCTGGCTCCCCCATCCTGGCCCAGGAGAACATTGAGGAGTACCTTACCTTTGACACCGGCGGCCTCACCGGGGAACACTTCGCCCTGAAGGTCCGGGGCGAGTCCATGATTGAGGCGGGCATACTTCCCGGCGACCTGGTGGTGATCCACCAGCAGCCTCTGGCCCGCAACGGCGACATCGTGGTGGCCCTGTTCGAGGACGAGGCCACCGTCAAGACCTTCCGCCGGGAGAGCGACGGCCACATCTGGCTCTATCCCGAGAACTCCAGTCCGGAGTACCAGCCCATCGACGGCGAGGGCTGCTCCATCCTGGGCCGTGTGGTGGCGGTCATCCGCCGCTATTGACGCACTCCTCATATGTTATATGTTACCGTCAGGCGCCCCCGCTTCCCATGGAAACGGGGGCGCAAGCGCGTTGAGAAGAAAGGCCGAATCACAAAAAAGGGTTGCAACCCGAGCGGTTATAAGGTAAAATATTCAATTGAAAAAGGGATGGGCGTCCGTGGCCGTCAGAGGCGTTGTCCGGCCGAGCTGGGCCGTGTTCCACGCCCGTCCGATTGACCAAACTCCATTGAGAAAGGGGATTTCACAACGTGAGAACAGCGGGAATTCTGATGCCTATCTCCTCTCTGCCCTCTCCTTATGGTATCGGCACGCTGGGCGCGGCCGCCCGGGAATTCGCGGACTTTCTGGCGGCGGCGGGGCAGACCTATTGGCAGGTTCTGCCCATCTGTCCCACCAGTTACGGCGACTCTCCCTACCAGTCCTTCTCCTCCTTTGCCGGCAACCCCTATTTTATCGACCTGGACGATCTGGCGGCGGACGGGCTGCTGGAGCCGGACGAATACCAGGACCTGAACTGGGGCGACAACCCGGAGAGCGTGGATTATGGCCTGATGTACATCACCCGGTACCCGGTGCTGAAAAAGGCGGCCCGCCGTTTGCTGGCCAATCCGCCCCGCGAGTACAAAATGTTCTGCAAGACCTCTACCTGGCTGGACGATTACGCCCTGTTCATGGCCTTGAAAGACAAGCACGGCGGCGCGTCCTGGTTCACCTGGGAGCAGGGCATCCGGCTGCGCCGCAAGTCCGCCCTGGCCGCCGCTAAGAAAGAGCTGGCGGACGAGGTTGACTTCTGGAAAGCGGTTCAGTTCCTGTTCATCCGCCAGTGGAACGCCTTTAAAGCCTATGCCAACGGGCTGGGAATCTCCATCATCGGCGACGTACCCATCTACGTATCCGGGGACAGCGCTGACGTCTGGGCCAACCCCGATCAGTTCCAACTGGACGAGAACGGCCTGCCCACCGAGGTGGCGGGCTGTCCCCCCGATGGCTTCTCCGCCGACGGCCAGTTGTGGGGCAATCCGCTGTTCAACTGGGATCGGATGAAGCAGGACGGCTACCAGTGGTGGCTGCGGCGGATCGCGTTCCAATTCCAGCTCTACGATACCCTGCGCATCGACCACTTCCGGGGCTTTGACGCCTACTACGCCATCCCCTATGGGGACACCACCGCCAAAAACGGCCGCTGGCGTCCCGGTCCCGGCCTGGATTTCTTCAAGGCGGTCAACGCGCGGCTGGGTGAGCAGGACATCATCGCTGAGGATCTGGGCTTCCTCACCGACTCGGTGCGCGAGCTGCTGCGGGACACCGGCTATCCCGGCATGAAGGTTCTGGAGTTTGCCTTCGACAGCCGGGACACCGGCAGCGATTATCTGCCCCACTGCTATCCCACCCACTGCGTGGCGTATACCGGCACCCATGACAACGACACCATCCTGGGCTGGATGGCCACCGCCCCCAAAAAGGACGTGTCCTTCGCCAAGGCGTACCTCCGTCTATCCAGCCGGGAGGGCTACCACTGGGGCATGATGCGCGGCGCCTGGGCGTCTCCCGCCGATCTGGCGATCATGCAGGCCCAGGATCTGCTGGGCCTGGGCGCCGAGGCCCGGATGAACATCCCCTCCACCCTGGGCGAGAACTGGAAATGGCGGGCGCTGCCCGGCGTATTTACCCCCCAGCTGGCTAACCGCCTGCACCGGGAGATGCAGGTCTACCAGCGTCTGCCCAAGAAAGCGGTCACAACCAAATGAAAAGAGCGGCACGCCTGAGGCGTGCCGCTCTTTTTTCTGTGCTGTTTTGGATTAGAACTCCACGTTCTTGCCGTCCTTGTCGAAGACGTGGCACACGTTGCCGCTGAAGGTCAGGTTCAGCTTGTCGCCGGAGTGGTAGGAGTCGATGCGCTCGCCGTCGGCGTCCATGGTGGGAACGATCACCACCACGTCCTTGCCGTTGGCATTGGCGTGGAAGTGGACCTCGCTGCCCATCAGCTCGGACACCTCGATGGTGGCGGACAGGGTGTTGGCCGGATCCTTGGACAGCACCATGTGGCTGGGACGGACGCCCAGGGTGATGTCCTGCGCGGCCACCTTCTTGGCGGACAGGTTCTTCTGCTTCTCCTCGGACAGAACCACCTTGCAGCCGCCCACGGACACGGCGTACTTGCCGCCCTCGTTAACCAGCTTGGCGTCGAAGAAGTTCATCTGGGGCATGCCGATGAAGCCGGCCACGAACAGGTTGGCGGGATGGTCGAACACCTCCTGGGGGGTGCCGATCTGCTGGATGAAGCCGTCCTTCATGATGACGATGCGATCGCCCAGGGTCATGGCCTCGGTCTGGTCATGGGTGACGTACATGAAGGTGGTGTTGATCTTCTGGCGGAGCTTGATGATCTCGGCGCGCATCTGGTTACGGAGCTTGGCGTCCAGGTTGGACAGCGGCTCGTCCATCAGCAGCACCTTGGGCTCACGGACGATGGCGCGGCCAATGGCCACACGCTGGCGCTGGCCGCCGGACAGGGCCTTGGGCTTACGCTCCAGATACTGGGTGATGTCCAGGGTCTCAGCCGCCTCGCGCACGGCCTTGTCGATCTGATCCTTGGGCATCTTGCGGAGCTTCAGGGGGAATGCCATGTTCTCATACACGGTCATGTGGGGGTACAGAGCGTAGCTTTGGAACACCATGGCGATGTCGCGATCCTTGGGGGCGACGTCGTTCATCAGCTTGCCGTCGATGTACAGCTCGCCGCCGGAAATCTCCTCCAGGCCGGCCACCATACGCAGAGTGGTGGACTTGCCGCAACCGGAGGGGCCGACCAGCACGATGAACTCCTTGTCCGCGATCTCCAGATTGAACTTCTGGACGGCGATGACGCCCTCGTCGGTAACCTGCAGGTTGGTCTTCTTCTCGGGCTCACCCTTCTTTTTCTTCGCCTTCTTCTGGTCGCCGCTGTGGGGATAGATCTTCATGATGTTCTTCAGGGACAAACCGGCCATAAGTACCCGACTTTGATGGAGCGGCCTCCGCCATCTCCACCTCATTCCCGGACGCATATGTTCCGGGAACTTTGCGACAGGTCTCCACACTGCCGCACCGCAAGTCGCAGCGGTGTTTTTTCCTCCTTTTTTCAGTACCGCGGACTATTTTAAATGGAGTAGTCCGCAGCCCGTCAATTTAGTGCGCCCGCAGGCGCTGGTATGGAAAAGCGGCTCATAAGCTCCGCCGGATCCATCATGATGGATGAACGCTATGGCACTGGTAAAAATATAGCATGGTCAGGGCGGAATTGTCAAGGGAAAATGAGCCGGAATTCTATCATTTTTATTGGCTGCCGCTCATATTTTCCCAGTATGGCGCCCTGTCCTCCCCGGCTGGCAGATCCGCCACAAATTTTCACCTGAAATATGTCGCTTTATGGCTTGACGCAGGGGATGGGAAACGATATAATTCAATGGTCGGTTCGATAATTTTTTAACAAATCATACTACTTTTCTAGTTTTTGGAGGAGGAGCTGCCATGCGTCATTACGAAACTACCGTCCAGGAGCTGAAGGACAAGGTACTTACCGCCGTGGCCCGGCTGGCCTGGAACGACAAGCTCCAGGGCAACGACCTGCTGAACATCCCGGAGGAGATCGTCCCCGGCCCCGAGGCCCAGATGCGCTGCTGCATCTACAAGGAGCGGGCCGTGGTCACCAGCCGGGTGAAGATGGCCATGGGCGGCGACCGGGCCAACCCCTCTCTGGTAGAAGTCATGCCCATCGCCTGCGACGAGTGCCCCGTCACCGAGATCAGCGTGGGTCCGTCCTGCCGGGGCTGTATCGCCCACCGCTGTATGGAGGCCTGCCCCAAGGGGGCCATCCGCATTGAAAACCACCGCTCCGTCATCGACCACTCCAAGTGCGTGCTGTGCGGCAAGTGCATCCAGGCCTGCCCCTACAGCGCCATCACCAAGAATGTGCGCCCCTGTGAGCGCGCCTGCCCGGTCAAGGCCATCTCCATGGGCGAGGACCGCAAGGCCAGCATCGACGCCACCAAGTGCATCTCCTGCGGTGAGTGCGTCATCCAGTGTCCCTTCGGCGCCATTATGGACAAGTCCTACATCGTGGACGTGATCCAGATGCTGATGGGCGCGGACAAGTGGGGCCTGCACGTATACGCCATTCTGGCACCCGCTTTCGTGGGACAGTTTGGCTGCACCCCCGGCCAGATGGTATCCGCCCTGAAGGAGATGGGCTTCTACGACGTGGGGGAGGTGGCGCTGGGCGCCGACCTGACCGCCAAGGCGGAGGCCGCCGAGTTTGACGAGCGGGGCGGCGAGCCCATGACCTCCTCCTGCTGCCCTGCCTTCGTGGCATACGTGGAGCGGCATATGCCCGACATGGTGCCCAAGGTTTCCACCACCCCCTCCCCCATGGTCATGCTGGGCCGGTACATCAAGGATCGTGATCCCCTGGCCAGGGTGGTATTCATTGGCCCGTGCGTGGCCAAGAAGCGGGAGTTCCATCTGGGCCGCACCCGTTCCTCCGTGGATCTGGTGCTCACCTTTGAGGAGCTGTACGCCATGCTGGCCGCCAAGGACATTGACGTAACCCAAATGCCCGAGGCGCCCCTGGATCATGCCAGCGGCTTTGGCCGCAGCTTTGCCGCCAGCGGCGGCGTGGCGGCGGCTGTGGGCCAGGCGCTGAAGGAGATGGGCAGTTCCGTGGAGGCCAAGACCCTGCCCTGCTCCGGCATTGAGGAATGCAAGATGGCCCTGCTGAAGATGTCCAAGGGCGTGCTGCCTGAGAACTTCATCGAGGGCATGGCCTGCCAGGGCGGCTGCGTCCAAGGCCCCGCCGTCATCATGCGCAGCCCCAAGAACAAGGTCGAGGTGGCCAAGCACGCCAAGCAGGCGGGAGAGCGCACCATCAATGACGCCGTCAACAACGCCGGAGGCTCGGCGGAGCCGGCCAGCAGCGAAACGAAGCCCGGCGGAGCCGTAGAGAAGAACCGGATCAAAGAGTAACATATGAAAAAAGGCCGTCCGGTTAACCGGACGGCCTTTTTATATGGAATCAGCACATAGCTTGAATGAGGCCAATGACAAAGAGGTGCAATGGATAATATATGTAGAATAACCACTTCATCAATGGATTGTTTTTCGGACTGTTCCCCCTTTTCCCATTATACTTCATCAGTATTGGCACCGAAAGAACAACCGCCATTTGAAGGATCCCATAAATCCTGTCTATCGCAAAGAAGTATACAGCCGCATATATCGCCACATAAAAGACCATCCACAGCACTTGTGATTTGAATTTTCCCCGGTTTGTTCCGAACGCCAAAACACACAAGCTTGCGACACAGCTCCAATCGCTTGGGAAACTGATGACACAAATCAAGATAATCAGAGCTGCTTTTATGGCCCCGTTGCTTATTTTGCGGCTGTCTGCCACCCTCAGCATGACCAGTCCCCACGCGAGGGACCACATCACACTGGTTTGGTTTAAGGCGCTGCCATAGTAGAACGGGATAAAGGAGCGCCAATCCACAAAATCCATCGACGCGAATACATAGGCAAAGTGTGAAATGGCCGCAAAGGCAAACAGCCTTTTGGTGTATCGATTGATGTCCCTTGTATAATAATAGCCCTCCGCGATGAAATAGCACATAATTGGACAGGTTATCCTTCCCAAAATGTGCATCATAATTGGCAGGGGTTCCTTTGGATACCCGGGGAAAATCATCCACGCGATATGGTCGATGGTCATCGCGATGATCGCAATCAGCTTTATGCGGTTTGCACTCAGCGTTTTCCTGTCTTTCAAGCCCAACACCTCAGCCCCATTTTTATCCCAATCATATCATTGCCGGCCTTGAGCGTCAAGCGGCGGCAGATGGGGACGCCAAAAATTACAGCTATCTTAGCGCAAGCGAGACTTTTTGGGCAAACCCTTGCAATCCTCCCAATTTTCCTATATAATGTTTTGACTTGAAAAAATCACCCAAGGGAGTGTTTTGACATTGAAATACGATTTCGCCGCCATTGAGCCCAAATGGCAAAAGCGCTGGGAGGAAGCCAAGGTCTATGCCGCCGCCGACCACAGCGACAAGCCCAAGTTCTACGGCCTCATCGAGTTCCCCTACCCCTCCGGGCAGGGGCTCCACGTGGGCCATCCCCGGCCCTACACCGCCATGGACATCGTCACCCGCAAAAAGCGGATGGACGGGTTCAACGTGCTGTTCCCCATGGGCTTCGACGCCTTCGGCCTGCCCACGGAGAACTACGCCATCAAGAACCACATCCACCCCGCCGTGGTGACCAAAAACAACATCGCCCACTTCACCGAGCAGCTCAAGCGGCTGGGCTACGGTTTCGACTGGGACCGGGTGGTGGACACCACCGACCCCAATTACTACAAGTGGACCCAGTGGATTTTCCTCCAGCTCTATAAAAAGGGTCTGGCCTACAAGGCCACCATGCCGGTGAACTGGTGTACCTCCTGCAAGTGTGTGCTGGCCAACGAGGAGGTCGTGGAGGGCGTGTGCGAGCGCTGCGGCTCCCCCGTCATCCGCAAGGAGAAGTCCCAGTGGATGCTGAAAATCACCGAGTACGCCCAGCGGCTCATCGACGACTTGGATGACCTGGACTTTATCGAGCGGGTCAAGATCCAGCAGCGCAACTGGATCGGCCGCTCCACCGGCGCGGAGGTCACCTTCAAGGCCACCACCGGGGACGACATCGTGGTATTCACCACCCGGCCCGACACCCTGTTCGGGGCCACCTATATGGTGCTGTCCCCCGAGCACGCCCTGGTGAAGGGCTGGCTGGAGGCGGGCAAGCTGAACAACGCCGACGAGGTCACCGCCTACCAGAAGGCCGCCGCCTCCAAGTCCGATCTGGAGCGCACCGAGCTGAACAAGGAAAAGACCGGCGTGTGCCTGGACGGCGTGCGGGGCGTTAACCCGGTGAATGGCCGGGAGATCCCCATCTTTATCTCTGACTACGTGCTGGCCACCTACGGCACCGGCGCCATCATGGCCGTCCCCGCCCACGACGACCGGGACTGGGAGTTCGCCAAGAAGTTCGGCTGTGAGATTATTGAAGTGGTGTCCGGCGGCGAGGACGTGCAGAAGGCCGCCTTCACCGCCAAGGACGACACCGGCATCATGGTCAACTCCGAATTCCTCAACGGCCTCACGGTCAAGGACGCCATTCCCGTCATTACCAAATGGCTGGAAGAGAAGGGCATCGGCGAGGCCAAGGTGAATTACAAGCTCCGCGACTGGGTGTTCTCCCGCCAGCGCTACTGGGGCGAGCCCATCCCCATGGTGAACTGCGAGAAGTGCGGCTGGGTGCCCCTGCCCGAGAGCGAGTTGCCCCTGCTGCTCCCCGATGTGGAGAGCTACGAGCCCACCGACGACGGCGAGTCCCCCCTGTCCAAGATGACCGACTGGGTCAAGACCACCTGTCCCTGCTGCGGCGGACCCGCCCGCCGGGAGACGGACACCATGCCCCAGTGGGCCGGTTCCTCCTGGTACTTCCTGCGGTATATGGACCCCAACAACGACAAGGCTCTGGCCTCCAAGGAAGCCCTGGATTATTGGTCCCCCATCGACTGGTACAACGGCGGCATGGAGCACACCACCCTCCATCTGCTCTATTCCCGGTTCTGGCACAAGTTCCTGTACGACATCGGCGTGGTGCCCACCAAAGAGCCCTACCAGAAGCGCACCAGCCACGGCATGATCCTGGGCGAGGGCGGCGAGAAGATGTCCAAGTCCCGGGGCAATGTGGTCAACCCCGACGACGTGGTACAGGCCTACGGCGCGGACACCCTGCGTCTGTATATCATGTTCATCGGCGACTTTGAGCAGGCCGCGGTGTGGTCGGACAACGCCGTGAAGGGCTGCAAGCGCTTTTTGGACAAGGTGTGGAACCTGGCGGAGAGCTGTTTGGACAGCGACGCTTACACGAAGGAGAACGAGGCCGGCATCCACAAGTGCATCAAGAAGGTGGCGGACGACATCGAGGCCATGAAGTTCAACACCGCCATCGCCGCCATGATGACCCTGGTGGGCGACTTCCAGAAGAACGGCTGCTCCAAGGGCGATATGAAGACGCTGGTCACCATGCTGTCCCCCTTCGCCCCCCATGTGGCGGAGGAGCTGTGGGAGATGCTGGGCGGCGAGGGCTTCGTGTGCCAGCAGCCCTGGCCCGCTTACGACGAGAGCAAAACGGTGGCTGACACCATCCAGATGGCCGTCCAGGTCAACGGCAAGGTGCGGGCGAACATCACTGTCCCCGCCGGGGCGGACAACGACGCCATCGTGGCATCCGCCATGGCGGACGCCAAGGTGCAGAAGTTCACCGATGGCATGGCCCTGGTCAAGACCATCGTGGTGCCGGGGCGGCTGGTGAATTTGATCGTCAAACCCCAGTAAGCATATGGGCACAAAATATATGCTGCTGGGCATCGTGCTGTGCCTGTGCGGGATCATATTGGCCGCTTTCCCCAGCCCCGTTGCCTGGGTCTTTGCCGGAGGCGGGCTGCTCCTGGCGCTCATCGGCCTGTTCAAAGAGGGTTGAGGGGAGGATCAACAGCATCTACCATCGGTTGCCGCAAATTCCCCCATATTTTGCGGTTGACAAAGAGAACCTTTTCACATATAATAGTCCTGTTAAAGCCATAGCCAATGGCCCCTAAAGCATCCTGGAGTTAACCGGATGTTTCGGAGGGAGGGAAATCATAGATGTCCGAAGTTCATGTCCGCGAGGGCGAGTCTCTGGAGAACGCGCTGAAGCGCTTCAAGCGCAGCTGCGCCAAGTCCGGCGTACTGGCCGAGGTGCGTAAGCGCGAGTTCTACGACAGCCCCAGCGTCAAGCGCCGCAAGAAGAGCGAGGCGGCCCGGAAGAACCGCAATAAGAAGTTCTATTGATGATGAAGCAGCGTCCCGAAACGGGGCGCTGCTTTTATTTTCACTGAGGCGTTCCCACTGCGGCACGTATATAAATTGGAATATTTGCCCAAACTTGGCATAGAGTCTGACAGAGGGTCACGACCCCATGAAAGGAAGGTGAAGCCCATGGCAGAGGCAGTCCGTTTTGGCCGCAGGAAGGAGCTGGCGCGGCGGGAGGAAGAGCGCCGGCAGCTGATGGAGGGGATGCGGGAGACCCGCAACCAGCTCAACTGCGCCTACGCCCAGTTCAACGCCTACAGCGATCCCGATCTGGTGGACTCCTGCGTCTATCAGATCAACGCCCTGCAAAGCCGTTACTCCTACTTCCTGCGCCAGATGAAGCTGCTGGACGCCGCCCAGGAGGAGGCGGTGTGAGCGGTTGGATCTGGTGGGCGGCAGGGGGTCTGGTGCTTGCCCTGGCCCTCTGCCGCCGTCCCCTGGGCGCCCTGTGCCGCCTGGTCGTCCGGTCTGGGATCGGGCTGGTGTTCCTCTGGCTGTTCCAGGGGCTGGGGACGCTGCTGGGCGTCACCCTGGGGGTCAATCTGCTCAACGGCCTGGTGCTGGGCGCGCTGGGCCTGCCCGGCCTGGGTCTGCTGCTCCTGACCCAGTGGGCCTGGAAATGAGAGCCGTCCGGATATGCCGGACGGCTCTTTTCTGTCCCATTTTGTCGGAATTACTTTAAGAATTATTTCACAAAAACCAGCATTTGGGCGTTGAACTGATGGGAAGCCTTGTGGTATAATATATTGCTTTTAATTATACCGCATGGCTGGCACAATGCCATCGCGATCCGATACCGCGCGGCCGGGCGCGGCGTTTGGAGGGAGTTCATCATGGGCGGGCATAAGAACCACTACGGATATCACGAATACCGGGGCCGGGGCGGCGGCCGGGGCCGGACGGTGCTGTTGTTCATCATCGCCCTGCTGTTGCTGCTGCTGGCGGCGGGCGCGGCGTTTTACGCCATGGTAGATCTGGAGTACACCGACACCGGCGTGAAAATCAACTGGCGGGGCAGCCAGGCGAGCCAGCCTCCTCCCCCCATCGCCTCCGACCCGCTGGAGATCGTCACCGGCCCGGTGGAAGTCACTGTGGAGCCCACGGGGACCGTAGAGCCCACGTCTCCGCCGGAGCCTGAATATCAGCCCATCGCCGCCGTGACCGTGACCACGGCCCAGCTCCGCGGCGGCTCCGCCGCCCAGGCCGTGGCCTCCGCCGGGGGAAACGCCCTGGTGGTGGAGATGAAGGACGTCAATGGCTACCTGGCCTGGCAGTCTCAGGCCTCTCTGGCCGCCACCATGGGAACCAACGCCGCTGACAACCTTACCGCTCAGGCGGTGCAGACCCTGGCCCAGACCACCGACCTGTACCTGGTGGCCAAGATCCAGTGCTTCCGGGATCCGCTGCTGGCCACCAATCGGATCGGATCCCTCATGACCCGGGGGGGCAACGTGTGGCATGACCTACAGGGCATGGGCTGGTCCAGCCCGGCCAACCAGCAGGCGGCGGACTATCTGTTCACGCTGTGCCTGGAGCTGGCCGATATGGGTTTTGACGAAATCCTGCTGGATCAGGCCGGCTATCCCAACTTCGGTGAGGTCAATGTGCTGGCCACCAGCGACAACCGCCCGGAGGATCTCACTATCCCCGTGTCCGCTTTCCTGGAGCGCCTCTCCGGGGCGCTGGACCAGCGCGGCGTGTGCCTGAGCGTACTCACCGATGAGACGCTGCTGCCGGGAGACGCGGTACTCACCGGCCTGACCTCCGACGTGCTTGCCAGCCATGTGGGCCGGGTATGGCTGAGCGGCAGCGCCGACGCCCAGCAGTACAATTCCTTGCTCACCACCGCGGGCTGGGGCAACGCCGCCCCCCGGGTGGCGGCGAAAAACGCCCCCTTCGGCGGGGGGAGCTGGTATCGCTAATACGAAAAATTCCCCACCGCGACGCGGTGGGGAATTTTTTCATGTGCCGAGGTTTCAAACGGGAGAGCCCGTCTCGCGTCATTCGGCTTCGCCGAACGACCGCTCGTGGCCGCCTAACGGCGACCTATCACACGATCAGGAAGAACTTGCCTGGCAGCGAAGCAAATCTCCCCCCGCCTGCGGCGGGGGGAGATCCTATCGTCACACGATCAGGAAGAACTTGATGAGGAACAGCGCGGAGATGACATAGGTCAGCACGGACACGTCCTTGGCCTTGCCGGAGAACACCTTGATGACGGTGTAGGAGATCAGGCCCAGGCCGATGGCGTGGCCGATGGAGCTGGAGATGGGCATGGCGATGAGCATCAGCGCCACAGGCACCATCTGGTCCAGATCGTCGAACTTCACGTTCTTCAGGCCCTGGAGCATCAGCACGCCCACGTAAATCAGGGCGGCGGAGGTGGCGGCGGCGGGGATGATAGCCGCGATGGGGGCGATGAACATACAGGCCAGGAAGATAATGCCGCAGGTCAGGGCGGTCAGACCGGTGCGTCCGCCGGCCTCCACGCCGGAGGCGGACTCCACGAAGGTGGTGACGGTGGAGGTGCCGGTGCAGGCACCGGCCACGGTGCCGATGGCGTCGGCCAGCAGGGCCTCCTTCATGTTGGGCATATTGCCCTGCTTGTCCACCATGCCGGCCCGGGAGGCGGTGCCCACCAGGGTGCCGATGGTGTCGAACATATCGATCATGCAGAAGGTGATGACCAGGGTGATGACGGTGAACCAGCCGATGTCCATGAAGCCCTTGAAGTTGAACTTGAACAGGGTGGTGCTGGCCATGTCGGCGAAGGGGGGCAGGAAAGAGGCGGTGGACAGGGACTCGAAGGGGTTGGCCTTCAGGAAGACAAAGGAGCCGATCCAGTAGATCACGGAGGCGGCCAGCATACCGATGAGCACCGCGCCCTTGATGCCCTTCTTAGCCAGCAGCACGATGGCGAACAGGCCCACGAACATGGTGACCACGCTGAGTACCATGGCGGAGTAGCCGGAGCCCATGGCGTCTCTGGCGGAGGAGGCGGTGAGAGCGCCGAAGAAGTCACGCATGACGTAGAACGGGCCGCCGTTCTCGGAGTAGATGCCCGCGTTGGAGCCGAAGCCGATGTTCATCAGCATCAGGCCGATGGCGGGGGCAATGCCCAGGCGTACGCCCAGGGGGATGGCGTCCACGATCTTCTCACGGATATTGAGCAGGGACAGGGCAATGAACACGATGCCCTCCACGAGGATGATGACCAGCGCGGCCTGGAAGCAGGACGTATAGTCGTCCGACTTGGTGATGACCATGATGTTGGCCACAACCACGGCGAAGAAGCTGTTCAGGCCCATGCCGGGGGCCAGGCAGAAGGGCTTGTTGGCCAGGAAGGCCATGCAGAACATACCGATGGCGGAGGCGATGCAGGTGGCCAGGAACACGCCGTTCCACAGGGGGGTGCCCACCGCGAAGCCGGTGAGCAGGTTGGGGTTCAGGGCGATGATGTAGGCCATCGTCATGAACGTGGTGAGGCCGGCCACGATCTCGGTGCGTACCGTGGTGCCGTTCTCCTTGAGCTTGAAGATGTTTTCCATAAAAAACTCCCTCTCCAGTATTTCCTTCAGTAAAATCGGGGAGGGAAAACAAAATCAGCCCGGAAACGAACCGTAATTCCGCGCTTATTTTTGCAGCCGGTAGTTGCCGGATAGGCCGGCAGTAGAAACTCGGGACCCATTTCGCCCAATTATACCGAAGGATATTGAGTTGACAGGAGGATAATACCATAAATTTGGACAGAATTCTACAGTTTTTTTCTTTTTCGAAAAACTTCATTACATTTTGACAAGAAGGGACGGGGATAGTATAATGAGGTTCGTATAAATCACAATGCAGAAGCGCAAAGCCGTCGTGAGCGGCACGGAAGCGCGAAGCCAAATATTTTTATAAGGAGAGATGAGCTGTTATGACCTATGAAATGACCGTGGCGGGCCTCAAGCGCCAGCTGCCCCTGTGTCCCATCAGCGACACCCTGATGATCGGCGCCTTTGTCATCTTCGGCGATGTGGAGCTGACCTGCGCCTGCGCCCGGGATCTGCTGAAGATCGCGCCGGAATTCGACTACATGGTGGCCCCCGAGGCCAAGGCCATCCCCCTGGTTCATGAAATGGCCCGGCAGAGCGGCCGGAACGACTACTTCCTGGTGCGCAAGAAGAAAAAAGCCTACATGAACGGCGTGTTTGAGGCGGTGGATCGCTCCATCACCACTGAGGGGGAGCAGAAGCTGTACATGGACGGCGCGGACGCCAAGAAGATCCGCAGCAAACGCATCCTCATCCTGGACGACGTGATCTCCACCGGCGGCTCGCTGGCGGCGGTGGAAAGCCTGGTGGAGCAAGCCGGGGGCACCGTGGTGGGCCGGATGGCCATTCTGGCCGAGGGCGACGCTGCCAAACGGGGCGACATCCTGTTCCTGGAGCGGCTGCCCCTGTTTGACGCCGAGGGCAATCCACTGTAACGGTTGTTTGTTTTCCCTCATTTTGTTGCGAACATATGTTTAAATTTTGAACAAATTAAAAATTTTTGTTCGATTTCTTGAAAACCACTTTACATTTTCCAAAGGCCATGCTATGATGTCACTGTAAGAGATCGGCCCCCCCTGTTTGGGAGCAGGGAGGCCGGATCCCCGCCCTATATTTAGAAATGAGGTGTCAAGTATGAACCTATGGAAACGGCTGCTCCCCCTGGCCTTGGCCTTGACGCTCCTGGCCGGCTGCGCGTCCACCGGCAATGATATATCGGATGACGATATCTACACCAACCGTGTGGAGCTGCAGGAGGTCAACATCGAGGATGAGGCTGTGGCCATGTCCGAAGCGCCCGCCGCGCTGAGCACTCTGCTGCTGCCCGAGGCCTCGGGCGTCAACGTGGAGAAAAACAGTCGGGCGCAGATCGACTACTCCAACATCAAAGACGGCTATGTTATGGTCAAATGCTCTTCCGCCGGCAAAAAGTTGGTTGTACAGGTGTTCGGCCCGTCCTACTCCGTGAACCAGACCAAGTATACCTATAACTTGAACGCGGATGCATGGACTACCTTCCCCCTCTCCGACGGCAACGGCAGCTACAAGGTGACCGTGTATGAGAATACCAGCGGCAACAAGTACGCCGCCCTGCTGTCCGTCTCCTTCAACGTGACGCTGGAGGATGAATTTGCCCCCTTCCTGCGGCCCAACCAGTACGTGGACTATGCCAACGCCCCCAAGGCCGTCGCCAAGGCGGCGGAGCTGGCCGGCAATGAGACCGACCCGCTCAAGCTGGTGGAGATTATCTACGACTACGTGGTGACCAACCTGACCTACGACAAGAAGCTGGCCGCCACCGTTAAGAGCGGCTATCTGCCCGTGCTGGACAACGTGCTGGCCAAGAAAACCGGCATCTGCTTTGACTACGCCAGCCTGATGACCGGGATGCTGCGCAGCCTGGGCGTGCCCTGCAAGCTGGTGGTGGGCTACGCCGGCCAGGCCTATCACGCCTGGATCAACGTCTGGTCGGAGGAGACCGGCTGGGTGACCGGCGCCATCTATTTCGACGGCAGCGCCTGGCAGCGGATGGACCCCACCTTCGCCTCCTCGGGCAAGCAGAGCTCGTCCATCATGAAGTACATTGGCAACGGGAAAAACTACAACCCGATGTATTTGTACTGAGGCCGGAGATAAAAATTTCAAAAAAGCCTTTACGAATGGATGGGTTTGAATTAAAATGGGTCTGTGGTATCCACAGGCCCATTTTTTATGACACATAAACGCCATAGCGTGCAGATTGGAGCATTACATGAAACATAACAGTATTTCTCACGGGGAGCTGTCCTCCCTGTGCCTGGAGCTGTCCATGCTGTTCCACTCCGGCGTGGGCACAGGGGACGCCCTGACCCTGCTGGCGGAGGAGAGCGACCCGGCGTACCAGGCAATGCTCACCGACATGGCCAGCCGGGTGGATCTGGGCTCTACCCTGTCCGCTGCCATGCGGGAAACAGGCCGGTTCCCCGCCTACGTATGCGGACTGGTGGAGGTGGGCGAACGGGCCGGACGCACCGAAGAGGCCCTGGCCGCCCTGGCCCGGTATTACGAGCGCCGCGCCCGGCTGGACCGGCGGATCAAGAGCGCCCTGCTCTATCCGGCGGTGATGCTGCTGCTGATGCTGGTGGTCATCGGGGTGCTGCTGATGCGGGTTCTGCCTATTTTTGACGATGTGTACGCCTCCCTGGGCGGGCGGCTCACCGGCGTGGCCGGCGGCCTGCTGACCCTGGGGCGCTGGCTGGACGGCGCGATGCCCGCGCTGTGGGTGCTGATGGCCGCCGTGACGGTATTCCTGGCCGCGTTCGCCGCCCTTCCCTCCTTCCGGGAGAAGCTTACCGCCCTCTGGCGCGGCAGCCGCGGCGACAAGGGCGTGGCCCGGAAGATGAACGACGCCCGGCTGGCCCAGGCCCTGTCCATGGGCATGGCCAGCGGGATGCCCGTTGAGGAGGCGCTGGAGCTGGCCTCCGGCCTGCTGGACGACGTACCCCAGACCAAGGAGCGCTGCCTGGAGTGCCGCGCCCGCCTGGAGCAGGGGGAGCGCCTGGCCGCCGCCATGCGGGGGAGCGACCTGCTGCCCTCCCGGGCCTGCCGCCTGCTGGAGCTGGGCCAGCGCAGCGGCACCGGGGACGCCGCCATGGAGAAGATCGCGGACGACCTGTCCGAGGAGAGCGAGGCCGCGCTGGAGGATCGGGTGAGCCGGGTGGAGCCCGCCCTGGTGCTGGTATGCTCCATTCTGGTGGGGCTGATCCTGCTGTCTGTGATGCTGCCGCTGATGCACATCATGTCGGCCATCGGGTGACGGGCCATGAGGAAACAGAAAGCCCCCTGGGGGGCCTTGCTCCGCGCCCTGCTGCTCCCCGCGATTATTGTGGCGGTGCTGGTGTTTTTCTCCACCGCCCTCAACAGCATCGAGAGCGGCCGTGGGGAGGAGAACAAGCGGCAGCTTGAGCAGGCCCTGCGCCGGGGCTGTGTGGCCTGCTATGCCGCCGAGGGGATCTATCCCCCCGACATCGACTACCTGAAGGAGCACTACGGCGTCCAGGTTGACGAGACGCAGTATGTCGTGTTTTACACGGCGTTTGCCGACAACCTGATGCCCGACATCACCGTTCTGGAGCAGACACCATGAGACGAAAGCAGATCCAACATCATATCGACGCGCTGATCGCCCTGCTTCTGTTCGGGGTGTTCGCCGCGTGCGTCCTGGCGGTGCTGCTCACCGGGGCGGACGCCTACCGCCGCCTGACCCTGCGGGATCAGGAAGCCTCCACCCGGCGCGCCTGCACCCAGTACATCGCCACCAAGGTGCGGCAGTCCGACGCGGCGGACAACCTGTCCGTGGCAAGTGTCCAAGGCGTACCGACGCTGATCCTGGGCGGGGACGAGGAATACGTCACCTATATCTACTGCTACGGCGGCTGGCTACGGGAGCTGTACAGCTGGTCTGAGCAGCCCATGTCCCCTGAGGACGGCCGGGAACTGGTGCAGGCGGAGGCGCTTGACCTGTCCCTGGCGGACGGGCTGCTCACTGTCCGGGTCACGGATGCCCAGGGCGGTGAGGACACGCTGCTGCTGTCGCTGAGAAGCGAAGGGGGTGGGGCGTCATGAAGAGCAAAGCCCCCCTGGCCATGATGGAGCAGATCGTCATGCTGCTGGTGTTCGCGCTGGCGGCGGCGCTGTGCCTCCAGGCCTTTGTGAAGTCGGATCAGTTGTCCAAGCACAGCGAGGCCCGGGATCACGCGGCGGTGCTGTGTCAGAACGCGGCGGAAGTCCTGCGCTCGGCCAAAGGGGAGACGTGGGCCGTATCCGCGGCGCTGGACTGTCCATATCCTTATGGCTACACCCGGATGCCCCTGGCTATCTACTATGATGATAACTGGGACATGGTTATTGACACAGAAGGCGCCTACTGCCTGAAGGTGGAACCCCTGGATGGCAGCGGAATTCCTGGCCTGGGCAAAGGATATGTCGCGGTGACCGCGACGGACACCGGCGAGATCCTGTTTGAGCTGGACGTCGCCTGGCAGGAGGAGGTGGGTGCCCATGGCTGATCGGAAAAGGGAGGGCATGGCCCCTCCCGTTCTGGGCGGCAGTTCCCTGCTGGTGGCCTTCGCGGTGCTGGCCCTGACGGTGTTCGCCCTATTGAGCCTGTCCACCGTCCGGGCGGACGTGCGGCTGGCGGACGCCTCCGCCCAGGCCGTGACCGACTACTACGCCGCCGATTGCCAGGCCCAGGAGATTTTGGCCCGGCTGCGCGGCGGCGAGACGGTGGAGGGTGTGGAAAACCTCATGCCGTGGCAGCAGGGAGACGAGGCGCCCTCCGTGCTCTCCTCACCCCCGGGGACGGAGACCAGCCTCCCGCTGGATGACGAGTACCTCTACACCGCTCCGGCTGCGGTGTACGTGGGCTACACCGTCCCCATCTCGGACACCCAGGAGCTCCAGGTGGAGGTCGTACTGCACGGGGCGGACTATGAGGTCCTGCGCTGGCAGGCCGTCCCCATCGGCGAGTGGGAGCCGGACGACCATCTGAACGTCTGGACCGGAGAAGAAGAATAAGGAGCGGAAACCATGGCAGAACTATTGGATTATTTGAAGCGGGCGGTGGAGGACAGTGCCTCCGACCTGTTTATTGTAGCGGGCGGCCCGGTGTGCGAAAAGCTGGATAAGAAGCTGATCCCCATCGGCACAGACCGCGTCATGCCCAAGGACGCGGAGGAGCTGGTTACCCAGCTTTACGCCAAGGCCGGACGGCCCAGGGACGTCTTTTTGCAGGATGGGGACGACGACTTCTCCTTCTCTGTGGCCGGGCTGGCCCGGTTCCGGGTGAACACCTACCGCCAGCGCGGCTCCATGGCGGCGGTGGTTCGGGTGGTGGCCTTCGGCATCCCGGACTGGCAGGCCCTGCACATCCCGCCCCAGGTGATGGAGCTGGCCAGTCTCACCCACGGCATGGTGCTGGTCACCGGCACGGCGGGCAGCGGCAAGTCCACCACCCAGGCCTGCGTCATCGACCGGATCAACCAGACCCGGAGCGGCCACATCATCACCCTGGAGGACCCCATCGAGTACCTCCACCGCAACGCCAAAAGCATCGTCTCCCAGCGGGAGATCTCCATCGACACCCAGGACTACCTCGCCGCCCTGCGGGCCTGCCTGCGTCAGGCTCCCGACGTGATCCTCCTGGGCGAGATGCGCGATCACGAGACCATCCGCACCGCCATGACCGCGGCGGAGACGGGCCATCTGCTCATCGCCACGCTGCACACCAACGGCGCGGTGAACACGGTAGACCGCATTGTGGACTCCTTTCCCAGCGCCCAGCAGGAGCAGGTGCGCTCCCAGTTGTCCATGGTGCTGCGCACCGTAGTGAGCCAGCAGCTGCTGCCCGACAAGGACGGCGGCATGGTGCCCGCCTATGAGATCATGCAGATGAACAACGCCATCCGCAGCCTCATTCGGGACAATAAGACCCACCAGATCGACAACGCCATTGCCGCCGGCGGGGCGGAGGGCATGATTTCCATGGATCAGTCCATCCTGGCGCTGTACAAGGCGGGGGAAATCACCATGGAGACCGCGCTGGAGTACTCCGACAACCCCGAGCAGCTCCGGCGTCGGCTGGGCTGAACACAGGTCAAGAATAAAAGCGCGCCCCCGGCAGGTGTCCGGGGGCGCTTCGCATTGACAAAGTATTGACAAACTTGGGCCCAACAGGTAAAATAAACGTTACGTAGGTTGCGGCGCACGCCGCACGCAAAAACAACTAAAAACAGGAAAGAAGGAGACCTGCACTATGCTGAAGAACAAGACTGCCGTCGTCACCGGCGGCACCCGAGGCATCGGCTTCGCCATCGTCAAGACCTACCTGGACAACGGCGCCAACGTGGTGGTGGCCGGCTCCCGTCAGGAGACGGTGGACAAGGCCCTGGAAAAGCTGGCTGAGTACGGCGACCGTGTGATGGGCATCTGCCCCGACCTGTGCGACCCGGAGGCGGTGGGCGCGGCCTTCGCCGCCGCCAAGGAGAAGTTTGGCAGTCTGGACATTTTGGTGAACAACGCGGGCATCTCCTCCCGCACCAGCCTGTACGACTACACCGTGGACGAGTTCGGCAAGATTTTTGACCTGAACGTGAAGGCGCTGTTCGTGTGCGCCCAGGCGGCGGCCCGGATCATGAAGGAGCAGGGCGGCGGCGTCATCCTCAACACCAGCTCCATGGTGTCCGAGTTCGGCCAGCCCTCCGGCAGCGGCTACCCCGCCTCCAAGTTCGCCGTCAACGGCCTGACCAGGTCCTGGGCCCGTGAGCTGGGCAAGGATCACATCCGGGTGAACGCGGTGGCCCCCGGCGTCACCGCCACCGACATGGTGGCCGCCCTCCCCAAGGAGATGGTGGACCGCATTTCCGCCGGCATCCCCCTGGGCCGGGTGGGCCAGCCCGAGGACGTGGCCAACGCCTTCCTCTACCTGGCCAGTGACCAGGCCGGCTACGTCACCGGCACCATTCTGAAGGTGGACGGCGCGACCATGACCTGAGACTTCCTGTATGACAAAACCCGGGATCGGGGCCAATGGCCCCGATCCCGGGTCATTTTTTGCCAAAGCGCTGTCTAATCCAGCGCCAGGGAGGCATCCAACAGCTTTTTCGTGTAGGGGTGCTTGGGGCGGTCGTAGATCTCGTCCACGTCCCCCGCTTCCACGATCTCGCCCCCTGTCATCACCGCCACCCGGTCGCAGAGCTGGTACACCACCGCCAGGTCGTGGGAGATGAACAGGTAGGACAGGCCCAGCCTTTCCTTCAAATCCGCCAATAAGCGGAGGATTTGGGCCTGCAAGGTCACATCCAGCGCGGACACCGGTTCGTCCAGCACGATGAGCTTGCTGCCTTGGATCAGCGCGGCGGCAATGGCCACCCGCTGCCGCTGGCCGCCGGAGAGCTGGGCGGGCTTGCGGCCCAGATGCTCCTCCTCCAGCCCCACCAGGGACAGCAGCTCCGCCACCTTTTCACGGCGCCGGTCTTTGTCCTTTACCCCGGCGGCCCGGAGGGGTTCTTCCAGAATCCACCCCACCGTCTTAGCCGGGTTCAGCGAGCCGTAGGGGTCTTGAAACACCATCTGGGGCCGCTGGCTGTTGACGGTCAGCTCCCCCGTGATGTCGGTGACCATGCCCAGCACACACTTGGCCAGAGTGGTCTTGCCCGAGCCGGACTCGCCCACAATACCCAGCACCTCGCCGGGGGCCAGCTCCACGGACACGTCCCAGAGCACCTGCTTGCGCTCCTTGCCCTTCCCGTACCAACTGTTGAGGTTTCGGACGCGAACAATAGGTTCACTCACCGTTCCCGCCCCCTCTCAGCTTTTTTCGGGCAGGCCGGGACGCGATGAGCAGCTTGGTGTAATCCTCCCGGGGGTGGTAGAACACGTCGTCCACCGGCCCCGACTCCACGATCTTCCCCTGCTTCATCACCACCACCCGGCCGCACAGGGCCTTCACCACCCCCAGGTCGTGGGAGATGAACAGGATGGCGGTGCCCTCCCTGCGGTTGATGTCCTTCAGCGTCTCCAAAATCTGGGCCTGTATGGTCACATCCAGCGCCGTCGTCGGCTCGTCGGCAATGAGCAGCCGGGGCCGCAGCACCAGCGCCGAGGCGATCATCACCCGCTGGCGCATTCCGCCCGACAGCTGGTGGGGATACTGGCGGTATACCGCCTCCGGGTCGGGCAGGCCCGCCAGCGCCATGGCGCCAAGGGCACGGGCTTTCCGCGCGGCCCGGGACAGCTTCTCGTGGATGCGCAGGGACTCCTCCACCTGCTTGCCGATGCGCATGGTAGGGTTCAGGCTGGTCATGGGCTCCTGGAAGATGATGGACAGATCCCGGCCCTGGTACTGCCGCAGCTCAGCCCGGGACAGGGGCAGCAGGTCTGTCCCCTCGAACACCGCACTGCCGCTCACCGTCACCTGGGAGCGGCGGATGAGCCCCATCAGGGCGTGGGCGGTCATGGATTTGCCCGAGCCGGACTCGCCCACGATGCCCACAATCTCCCCTTCTTCCATCCGGAGCGAAAAGCGGTCAACAGCGGTAAAGGGTTCCCCCCTGTCGGTGAACACCACCGACAAATCCCGAATATCCAGCATCATGACGCCACCCCCATCCGCTCCCGGATGCCCTCGCCCAGCAGGCCCACGCCCAGAATGAGCAGAATGACCACCGCCGCCGGAAAGGCCGTACACCAGGGCAGGGTGAAGAAATATCCCTGGGCGTCCTTGAGCATATAGCCCAGACTGGGCTCCTGGGCGCTGACGCCGATGCCCAGATAGCTCATGGACGCCTCCGCCAACACCGCGTTATTAAACCCAATCGTCAATCCAGACAGTAATACCGGCCACGTGTTGGGCAGGATATGGACGAAGATGACGCGCAGGTCGGACACCCCCATCAGCCGGGCCGACTGAACGAAATCCCGATCCCGGTACTTGAGAAACTCCCCCCGGACAAGCCGGGCAAAGCTGGGGATAAACAGCACTCCCAACGCCCCAATGACGTTGTACTTCCCCGGCCCGGTGACCGCCAGCACCACCATGGCCAGCAGCACACTGGGGAAGGCTGCAATGGCGTCGCACAGGCGCATGATGAGGGCGTCGGCCGCGCCGCCGTAGTAGCCGCACAGCGCGCCGATCACCAGCCCGCACACCGCCCCCACCGCCAGCACCTCCAGCGCGATGGTCAGCGTGGAACCCGCCCCCTCCA
>JAIEFH010000103.1 GCA_029067025.1 Oscillospiraceae bacterium
TTCTCAGTAAGGTTTTGTGCAGTCGCCCCACACAGTCCGGGCCGTACATCTTTCCCGTCACCGGCGAGGGAAACATCACCGGGTTGTCGGGATGCTTCGCGTGTTCCTGTACCAGAAGGTTCACCGTTTCTTCCGGCAGGATGATTGTCCTGATCGAGTTGGCGGTTTTCGGCTGTGTCACACGCACCTCACCCTTCAAACGTCCTGCTGACTTTGATACCGTTAAGGTTCTGGCCTTTACATCAAGGTCAGTCCAGAGAAGGGCCGTTATCTCCCCCCTTCTCAGCCCGGTAGTCAGCTCCAGATAGAACATGGGCAGGACGCCGTGCTCCTCCGCCGCACTGAGGTACGCTCCGATCTTTTCCGGCGGGAGAATCTGCATCTCCTTTTTCTCTTTCGGCGGAAGGCGGCAGCCGATGGCCGGGTTGTAAGGGATGAGGCGCTCCTTCACCGCCTGATCCAGCGCCGTTCGGAGCATGGCGTGAAGGCCCCGCACCGTTCGGGCACTCAAGCTCCTGTCCTCCATACCCGCGTACTTCTCTACCCTGCCGCCTTTCTTTTCCTTGTTGTAAAATTTCTGGAGATCCAGGGTCGTGAGTTTTTCCAGCTTAATTTTACCGATGTTCGGCGCGATGTGATGCTCAATGTAACTGCGATAGTATTCGGCTGTGCTGTCTTTGACCGCAGGCTTGCAGTAGTTTTCGTGCCAGATCCAGCACCATTCCTCAACTGTGTACTGGCCGGACTTGGTCACATCAATTTTCCCGTTTTTCTCAATCGCCCGGGCCAACTTCTCCTTGCATTCCTTCTGCGTTTTGGCCAGCACATTTTTGTAGATGGCTTTACCGGTCACTGGGTCGCGGCCTGCTGTGTAGCGACCCTCCCAGCGGCCATCCGGGCGCTTTCTCAAGCTGCCCTCGCCATTTGCTCTTTTCTTTGCCGTAGTCAATCACCTCCATATTTTATGTCGCCGTCATTTTCATCCATGCTTTCGGCCATGATCCTGACACCCAGCCGGAAACCCAGGATGAAGTTTTCCCGTGCTGTGATGCTGTCGATTTCCTGCTGCGATTCAATCAGTTTTGCCAGAACCGCCTGCTCGGCTTCGCCGAGCTGCTCCATAAGCTGGTTTTCGAAGCGAGCCACACGATCTGTTGCCCGCCGCAGTTCTGAATTGGGGTTCATATCCTGTTCATTGGGTGTGATGTTGCCATAGTAGAAATCCTCCAAAGTTTTCCGCATTTTCTCCACCTCCTTCGTAGCGACACACCATACCATAGTCTGGCGGGAAAAGCTATGGGAGCCGGCGAGAGTTATCAGAACAGACACATATTTTTTATGCTTTTTCCTTGGAGACAGTGATGCAATCCGCACCCTGCCACAGCGGCGCACAAAGGGGCCGACATTGCGTTTCAACTGCTGGGAGGTGCATGGATGCCACCCGGCCCATAGGGTGGGCACAAATCGCTTCACAGCAGCCCACGTATGGGAAACAGCTTGGGCGGTGCTCCATGCGGAGCACCGCCCAAGCTCGTTTGCGGGTCCCTACCATGCGGTTGAGTTCCAACAGCACCACCTGCTCCAGCGAATCGGCTCGGATATAGTGGGTTTCATTGCAAGTCC
>JAIEFH010000104.1 GCA_029067025.1 Oscillospiraceae bacterium
CCGGGATATAGCCCAGCACAGGCCGCTTTTCCTGGGGCAGCGCCAGCAAACCCTGTACGGTCTCGTTCAGCGTGCCGTCCCCGCCGGAGCACACCACCCGGTCGTAGTCCGCCCCCCGCTCCTGGGCGGCGGCGGCAGCGTCCCCCCGCTTCTGGGTTGGGTGGACAGTGATCTCATAGCCCTGACGGGCAAACACCTCCAGCGCGTCGGACAGGTTGGCCTTGGCGGTCCTCCTCCCGGCGGCGGGGTTGTAGATGTACAAAAGCTTTTTCATCGGTCTGTCACTCCATCGTTCTTTCCAACGGGTCGTCCGTGGACTGTATTATACCCAAATTCTCCCTGGAATACAATGAACAATCTGTAAAACCCTGCCCTTGCCAAAGGGGAAACTTGACGATATAATAACAGTGTCTATTTAGCGCTTTAACGCGCTTTTACACAAGGATGTGACCCCAATGAACCGAAAATCCCTGGCCGCCGCCTTTCCCCACACCGTGCCGGTGCTTATGGGCTATCTGTCCATCGGCATCGTGTTCGGCTGGATGCTGTCGGCGGCGGGCTTTCACACCGTCTGGTCCGGCATCATGTCGCTGACCATGTACGCCGGCAGCGGCCAATACCTGGGGGTGGAGCTGCTGGCCAACGCCTCCCCCCTGGCGGACGCGGCCTTTCTCACCCTGATCCTTAACTTCCGCCACCTGGTATACGGCCTGTCCATGCTGGAGAAATTCCAGGGCATGGGCTGGCGGAAGCTGTATATGATCTTCTCCCTCACCGACGAGACCTACGCCCTGCTGGCAGGGGTTCGGGCCCCGGAGGGGGTGGATGAGAAGGACTTCTACTTCTCCATCGCCGTGCTGGATCACCTGTACTGGATCGCGGGATCGGTCATCGGCGCGGTGGCGGGGGCGCTCATCACCATCAATACGGAGGGCATCGACTTCGCCATGACGGCGCTGTTCCTGGTTATCGCCGTGGAACAGTGGCAGTCCAATGATCGCCACGCCCCGGTGTTTCTGGGGGCGGTGGGCACGCTGGCCTGCCTGCTGTTCCTGGGGCCGGAGGGCGGACGGTTCCTGATCCCGGCACTGGTCATCCTGGTGGCGGGACTGCTGCTGATGCGGCCCAGCCTGGAAAAGCCCGCAACACTGCCGAAAGGGGGCGAGTCAGAGTGACTACCATGCAGATTGCCGCCCTGGTGGCGGTGATGGCAATTGTGACCTTCCTCACCCGGGCGCTGCCCTTCCTGCTGTTCGGCCGGGGCGGGGAGCCGCCGAAAGTGGTGCTCTATCTGGGCCGGTTCCTGCCTCCGGCGGTCATCGCCATGCTCATCGTGTACTGCTACCGCAATGTGAGCTTCGCGGCGGTGGGCGATTGGGCCCCCGCCTTCATCGCGGGCGCCGCCGTGGTGGCCCTCCACCTCTGGAAGAAGAACAATATGCTGTCCATCGTGGGGGGAACCATCCTGTACATGGTGCTGGTGCAGGCGGTGTTTTAGCGCCCCGCTCAACTCTTGGTTGACCCGGCTGGAAAACCCGGTCATTGTCTTTTGCCTTAAGCCCGGTTATGATAATCATACACTCGAGTGAATCACATTGACCGGGAGGATACCAAATATGGAATTGGGAAATCAGATTAAAACCCTGCGCCTCCAGCGGGGCGTCACCCAGGAGGCGCTGGCCCAGCACCTGAACGTCAGCCCCCAGGCGGTGAGCAAATGGGAGCGGGAAGCCGCCCTGCCCGACGTGCAGCTTCTGCCCGCCATCTCCACCTACTTCGGCGTGACCATCGACGCGCTGTTCGCCCTGTCCGACGAGACCAGGATGGAGCGCATCCAGAATATGCTGTGGGACGAGCGGGTGCTGGACCCGGCGGCGGTGGAGCGGGACCGGGCGTTCCTGCTGGAGAAGGCCCGGCGGGAGCCGGACAACGGCAGGCCCTATGAGCTGCTGGCCGATATGGAGAACCACCTGGCGGACGAACACCGGGTACGGGCGGCGGACTACGCCAAAGAGTCCCTGAACCGGGAGCCCATGGGCAAGGAAGCCCACAGCGAGCTGGTCCACGCCATGGGCGGGAAGCTGGCGGACTGGTGCTGCGCCAACCACCAGGAGCTCATCCGCTGGTACGAGACGTTTTTGGAGAAAAACCCGGACTGCCGGGGCGGCTATCTGTGGCTGCTGGACCAGCTCATTGACGACGGGCGGCTGGACGAGGCCCGCGCCTGGCTGGCGCGCATGGAGCCGGTGGACGGCACCTTCCGCACGCCGCTGTACCGGGGGCTGATCGCCTGGGCCGACGGCGACCGGGACGGAGCCATGGCTGTCTGGGAACAGATGTGCCGGGACTGGCCCGAGGAGTGGTGCGTCTGGCTGTCCATGGGGGATGTCATGGCCCGTGCGGGGCAGTACAGCAAAGCAAAAGAGAACTACCGCCGGGCCTTTGAACTCCAGCCAGCGCCCAAGTTCGTGGACGGCCTGGAGTCCATCGCCCAGGTGTGCGAGCTGGAGGGTGACATCCCTGGAGCCATCGCCGTGCTGGAGGAAGAGGTGGACACCCTGGCCGACCAGTGGGACACCCGCACCGGCGAGACGGCGGACAAGGTGCGCCGGGAGATTGTCCGGCTGAAAGCGCTGTAACAGGAGGCCGCAGGTTACCCTGCGGCCTTTTTCTTGTCTTTTCAGGCCGGATATGGTATGATAACTTCATCTTACACAGAAAGGGGCAGATAGCAATGATGAAAAGGAACAACGCGCGCGGCTGGAGGGCCTGCGCCCGATAAACCTGCCCTCCAAATCAAATTTGGAGGAATTTTACAAGCATGGAAATCAAGCACCAAAACATCCTCCTGCGGGATATGCGGGAGAGCGACATCGACGACGAGATCCGTTGGAATACCGTCCAGACCCAGTGGGCCCTGTGGGACGCCCCCTGGGAGACGGAGGAGGAGCTGCGGGACTTTGACCTGGAGGCCCACCGCAAAAAGGAGCTGGAATGGATCGCGAAGCCCAAGCCGGACCACCGCCGGAGCTTGGAAATCGACACCGCGGACGGCGTACATCTCGGCGCGGTGAGCTGCTACTGCGTTGACGAGGACTTTAACTGGCAGGAGACAGCCCCCCAAACCGAGGAGGGGCGCCAAAAGGCCCGCTGGGCGGTGGGCATCGACATCCACGAGCCCGCCTACTGGGGCGGCGGCTGGGGGACCCAGGCGCTGGCCGCATTCGTCCGCTACCACCTGGACGGGGGCTATACAAACCTGTACACCCAGACCTGGTCGGGCAATTTTCGTATGATTGCCCTGGCGGAAAAGCTGGGCTTCCGGGAGTACCGCCGCAAGGCGGGCATCCGGCAGGTCCGGGGCCAAACCTACGACGGCCTGACCTTCCGGCTGGACCGGGCGGCCTTCGAGGCATATTGGGCTGGACATGGCGGTGAACTGACCGCCGGGGGCTGAAATTGCACCGGGAGACGGCGCGGGAACCGCGCTGTCTCCCCTTTTTTATTGGAAATGACGGATAAAAAGGGTAAAATCTGCTTGACGGGGACAAAACTCTATGCTATAATTTCAAATTGCGCTGATACGCCAAAAGGAGGCCCACCCCATGCTGAATGAACTGACCCGTGCGGACAAGGTGGTGGGCGTCAAACAGGTTCGCCGGGCCCTGGCAAACAGCCAGGCCAAGCGCCTGTACCTGGCGAAGGACGCCGATCCCCAGCTCACCCGGCCCTTGGCCGAGCAGGCGCAGGGGCAGGGCGTAGAGGTCGTGTGGGCCGAAACCATGAAGGCCCTGGGACGCGCCTGCGGCATCGCCGTGGGGGCCGCCGTAGCGGCCACCGTGTAAATTTTTCCGATTTTAGCGAATAATCTTCGGATGGTTCGTTAAAATATATATTCATTGAAAGGAGGAAAATCATGCCTACTTTTAACCAACTGGTCCGCAAGGGCCGCGAGAAGAGCACCTACAAGTCCAACTCTCCCGCCATGCAGCACGGTCTGAACACCCTGAAGAACAAGGAGACCGATCTGCCCTCTCCCCAGAAGCGGGGCGTGTGCACCGCCGTTCGTACTTCCACCCCGAAGAAGCCGAACTCCGCGCTGCGTAAGATCGCCCGTGTGCGCCTGACCAACGGCTACGAGGTCACCGCCTATATCCCCGGCGTGGGCCACAACCT
>JAIEFH010000105.1 GCA_029067025.1 Oscillospiraceae bacterium
GCCTGGGCGGGCTGGAGCCGGGGAAATGGAGAAGCCTCACAGCGGCGGAGACTGCCGTCTTGCAGGAATGAGCGGGAAAACCTTCAAAACCTCTTGCAATTTTTCCGGCAAAACGGTATGATAAGGTCTGTTGGGCGTGCGTGGGCGCGCCCATGGAGGATAGAAAGAGAGTGGGGCTGCTGTGTGATGAGCCGTGATATTTTGACCGCCATTCAAAGCAAAATGGACACCTTTTCCAAGGGACAGAAGCTGATCGGCCGCTATATTCTGGACAATTACGACAAAGCCGCCTTTATGACGGCGGCGCGGCTGGGCCAGGCGGTGAAGATCAGCGAGTCCACCGTGGTGCGCTTTGCCGTCGAGCTGGGTTATGACGGCTACCCCGCCATGCAGAAGGCCATGCAGGAGATGATCCGTGGAAAGCTCACCACGGTGCAGCGCATCGAGGTGTCCTATGACCGACTGGGTTCCCAGGATGTGCTGGATAAGGTGGTGCAGTCGGACATCGAGAAGCTGCGCATGACCTTGAGCGAGTTGAACCGGGAGGATTTTGACGGCGCGGTGAACGCCATCGTGGGCGCCCGGCGCATCTATATCCTGGGGGTGCGGTCGTCGGCGGCGCTGTCCGATTTTCTAGCCTTTTACTTTAAGCTCATCTTTGACAACGTGTGCCAGGTTCGAACGAGCCTGGCCAGCGAGATGTTTGAGCAGATGCTCCGGGTAGGGGAAGGGGATGTGGTCGTCGGCATTAGCTTTCCCCGGTATTCCACCCGGTCTGTCCGGGCCATGGAGTTTGCCCGGGATCAGGGGGCTACGGTGGTGGCCATCACCGACAGCGAGATGTCCCCGCTGTACGACACAGCCGATTACCGCCTGCTGGCCAAGAGCGACATGATCTCCTTCGCCGATTCCCTGGTGGCCCCGCTGTCCATCATCAACGCGCTGATCGTGGCGGTGGGGCGGAAGAAGTCCGAAGAGGTCACGGCGACCTTTAAGCGGCTGGAAAATATCTGGGATGAGTACCAGGTATACGAAAAGGTGGAGTATGAAGATCAAGGGTAACGTGGTGGTCGCCGGAGGCGGGGCGTCGGGCATGATGGCGGCTATTACCGCGGCCCGGGCCGGGGCGGACGTGGTGCTTCTGGAGCCCAACGAGAAGGTGGGGCGGAAGCTGTATATCACCGGCAAGGGGCGCTGCAACGTCACGAATCACTGTAATCTGGAGAACCTGATGGCCGCCATTCCCCGCAATGGAAAGTTTCTGTACAGCGCGTTCAGCCGTTTTGCCCCGACGGACACCATGGCCTTTTTTGAGGGGTTGGGCGTCAAGCTGAAAACAGAGCGGGGAAACCGGGTATTCCCGTGCTCAGACAAGGCTGCCGACATTGTGGACGCGCTGTTTTTTGAGCTGCGCCGCCAGGGGGTGGAGGTTCGGCGGGACCGCGTGACCGGGCTCAGCGCCCAAGACGGCCAGCTTACCGGCATCAGGACGGAGAACGGCGGCTCACTTGAAGGGTGCGGGGCGCTGATCCTCGCCACCGGCGGAGCCTCCTATCCCCGCACCGGCTCCACCGGGGACGGCTATGGGCTGGCCCAGTCCGTGGGCCACACGATCAAGCCCATCCGGGGCTCTTTGGTGCCGCTGGAGTCGGACGACCCCTGCTGCGGGGCGCTCCAGGGCCTTTCCCTGCGGAATGTGGAGCTGAACGTGAAAAATGAAAAGGGCAAGACTGTGTTCCGGGAGCAGGGCGAGCTGCTGTTCACCCACTTCGGGCTGTCCGGGCCGCTGGCGCTGTCCGCGTCCGCCCATATGGATGTTTCCAAGCACAGCTACACCGCCCACATCGACCTGAAGCCCGCCCTGGACGAGCAGAAGCTGGACGCCAGACTGCTGCGGGACTTCGAGGCGCGGGCCAACCAGGACTATGCCAATGCCCTGGGCGGATTGGTTCCCCGGTCTATGGTGTCCGTGCTGGTGGAGCGCACCGGGATCCCCGGGGATACCAAGGTACACGACATCCGAAAGGAGCAGCGGCGCAGGCTGCTGGAGACACTGAAGAGTTTTACCATCCCGCTGTCCGGCACCCGCCCGGTGGAGGAGGCGGTAATCACCGCTGGCGGCGTGGCCGTGGGCGAGGTGGACCCCAAGACCATGGAGTCCAAAAAGGCGAAGGGCCTGTTCATTGCCGGGGAGCTGCTGGACGTAGACGCCTACACCGGCGGTTTCAACCTACAAATCGCGTGGGCCACCGGCTATGCGGCTGGATTGGCCGCGGCGGAGCGGGCAAGTAATATATAAGGAAGGGGCACTCCCATGAAATACCGCAGCGTTGCCATTGACGGGCCCTCCGGGGCGGGGAAATCCACCCTGGCCAAGCGGCTGGCCCAGGAGCTGGGCTTTTTGTATGTGGACACCGGGGCCATCTACCGCACGGTGGGGCTGGCGGTTCGCCGCCGGGGCATCGACCCTGAGGACGCGGGCGCCGTGGCGGCGATCCTGGGATCGCTGACCATTACCATGGGCTACGGGTCGGACGGCCTTCAGCATATGTTTTTGGACGGTGAGGACGTGACCCAGGCCATCCGGGAGAATGAAATCTCCGCCTACGCCTCCAAGGTGGCCTCCATTCCGGCGGTGCGGGACTTCCTTTTGGAGATGCAGCGCAAAACCGCCCGGGAGCACAGCGTCATTATGGACGGTCGGGATATTGGCACTGTGGTGCTGCCCCAGGCGGATGTGAAACTATACCTCACCGCCGCGGCGGAGGCCCGGGCGGAGCGCCGCTACCGGGAGCTTTTGGAGCGGGGCCAGCGGGCCGATTTTGACCAGGTTCTGCAAGAGGTAATCGAACGGGACCGCCGGGACAAGTCGCGGGAGACCGCCCCTCTGCGCCAGGCGGATGACGCTATGCTGGCCGACACCACCGGGCTGGATCTGGAGGGAAGCTTCCAGCTGCTGCTGGGGCTGATCCGGGAGCGGCTGGGCGAAGGAGGGACGGAATGAATAACAAGGTATACGCGTTCCTGTATCGGATCATTTGGGTGTTCATGCGGATATTCCACCCCTGGAAGGCGGTGGGGGCGGACAACATTCCGGAGGGCGCGGCTTTGCTCTGCGGCAACCACACCTCTCTGGGCGACCCATTTTATGTGGTGTGCGGCATGGGCGCTGAGCGGCAGACCCATGTGATGGCCAAGGCGGAGATCATGAAGTGGCCGGTCATCGGCTTCCTGCTGAAAAAAGCGGGGATTTTTGGCGTCAACCGGGGCAAATCTGACATGGCGGCCATCAAGGAGGCTATGCGGGTGCTGCGGGCAGGGGAGAAGCTGCTCATGTTCCCCGAGGGCACCCGGGTGAAGGAGGGGGAGACCTCCGAGGCCCATACCGGCGCGGCCATGCTGTCCACCCGTACCAACACGCCCCTGGTGCCTGTTTACATCTCGCCCAAAAAGCGGCGCTTCCGCAAGACGACAGTGGTGTTTGGCCAGTCCTACCACCCGGAATTTGAGGGGCGCAAGCCCAGCGCGGAGGACTATCAGCGCATCGCCAACGACCTTCTGGTTCGGGTGCGGGCGCTGGAGGAGCAGGCGGTATGATTGTAAAGGTGGCAAAGAGCGCCGGCTTCTGCTATGGAGTGCGCCGGGCGGTGGAATTGGCGGAGCGGGCCGCCGCCCAAGGGCCGGTGTATTTGCTGGGTCACATCACCCATAATGACCACGTGATCCGGCGGCTGGAGGACATGGGCGCCGTCACCATTTCCTTGCCGGAGGAGGCGCCCGAGGGATCCACCGTGCTCATCCGGGCCCACGGCGAGCCGGATGGGGTTTATGAGACGCTGAAAGGCCGCCGCTGCCGGGTGCTGGACGCCACGTGCCCCAATGTCATCCGCATTCATGACATCGTTCGGGACGCGGAAGCCAGAGGGCGCGTCCCCGTCATTGTGGGGGAGGCCGACCACCCGGAGATCCTGGGGATTTTGGGGTGTACCCGAGAGGGGATCGTGGTCTCCGGCTGGGATGAGCTGGAACAAATCTTCAAAAAAATGCCGGATTTGCCCGGTCAACCCCTGACATTCGTGTCCCAAACCACAGCAATTTTGGTCAATTGGGAAAAAATCGTGGAAAACACAAAAAAAGTGTGTACAAACGCGGAATTTTTTGATACAATATGTAATGCTACGTCCAGACGGCAATCTGAAGCTTTGGAATTGGCCGGTCAATGCGATGGCTTGATCGTCATCGGCGACCAAAAGAGCTCCAACACCAGGAAGCTCACCCAGCTTTGTGCCAGCCGCTGCCCTTTGGTAGTGCAGGCAGAACGGGGAAGGGATGTTGACCGGGAACAGTTCCGCCGGATTCGCACGCTTGGAATCACTGCCGGCGCGTCTACGCCGGAGTGGATAATAAAGGAGGTTACCAACAAAATGAGCGATGAAATTATGGAGATTGAACAGTCCTTCGCGGAGATGCTGGAGGAGTCGTTCAAAATTTTGAATACGGGGGATCGGGTCACCGGAACAGTCGCCGCCATTACGCCGACTGAAGTGCAGGTCGAGCTGGGCGTGAAGTATCCCGGCACCATTCCCCTGTCTGAGCTGAGCGATGACCCCGACGTGAAGGTGGAGGATCTCGCCAAGGTGGGCGAGGAGATCGAGGCCATCGTCATGCTGGTCAGCGACCGCGACTGCGTGGTCAAGCTGTCCAAGAAGCGCCTTGACGCGGACAAGAACTGGGAGACCGTGGAGAACGCCGTGGAGAACAAGGACGTTCTGGAAGGCATCATCACCGAGGAGAACAAGGGCGGCCTGGTGGCCAACGTCAAGGGCATCCGCGTGTTCATCCCCGCCTCTCAGTCCGGCAAGCCCCGCGGGGCCGACCTGTCCGAGATGGTCAAGACCCGGGTGCAGCTGCGCATCACCGAGGTGAACCGCGCCCGCCGCCGCGTGGTGGGTTCCATCCGCGCCGTGGCCGCTGAGGCCCGCGCCGCTGCCGCCGCTGCCATCTGGGACAACATCGAGGTGGGCAAGCGGTACAGCGGCACCGTCAAGAGCCTGACCTCTTACGGCGCTTTTGTGGACATCGGCGGCGTGGACGGCATGGTCCACATCTCCGAGCTGTCCTGGTCCCGCATTAAGACCCCCGCTGAGGTCGTGTCCGTGGGCGATCCCATCGAGGTGTATGTCATCTCCTTTGACCCGGAGAAGAAGAAGATCTCTCTGGGTGTGAAGGATCACAGCCAGGAGCCTTGGACTGTGTTCACCGGCAAGTATTCCGTGGGCGATGTGGCCTCCGTGCGCATTGTCAAGCTGATGACCTTTGGCGCCTTCGCCGAGATCGTCCCCGGCGTGGACGGCCTGATCCATATCTCCCAGCTGGCCGACCACCGCGTGGAGAAGCCCGGCGATGTGGTGAACGAGGGCGATACTGTGGACGCCAAGATCACCGCCATTGACGAGGAGAACAAGAAGGTCTCCCTGTCCATCCGCGCCCTGCTGGAGTCCGTCCCCGCGGAGGACGAGGCTGACGTGGACGAGGAGGAGGCTCCCGAGGAGGAGTAAGCTCCCGCTTGATTCCCAAAAGGCTGCCGCAGTCGCGGCAGCCTTTTTCAATAGAGGTGAAATGTGTGAAACCTGATGTAGTAATTACGCCCTGCGCCGGCTATGGCGAGGAAGAGACGCGGGCCGCGCTGGAGCGGGTATTGGCCCCGCTGGGCGGGCTGGACTGGGTGAATCCCGGGATGAAGATCGCCATCAAGGTGAACCTGGTGGCCTCCGCCAAGCCGGAGAAGGCGGTCACCACCCATCCCGGCCTGCTGTGCCCCCTGGTCAAAATGCTGGTGGAGCGGGGCGCGGACGTGGTGGTGGGGGACAGCCCCGGCGGGCTGTTCAACGCGACCTATGTAAACCGGATCTATGCGGCTACCGGAATGAAGGCGGTGGAACAGGCGGGTGGACGGCTCAACCAGAATTTTGAGGAAAACCAGGCCCAATTCCCAGAGGGAAAGGTGTGCCGCCAGTTCCGTTACACCGCCTGGCTGGACGGAGCGAACGCCATCATCGACCTGTGCAAGCTCAAGACCCACGGCATGATGGCCATGACCTGCGGAGCGAAAAATATGTTCGGCACGATCCCCGGCACGGTGAAGCCGGAATACCATTTCCGCTACCCGGATCCCAGGGATTTTGCCCGGATGATCGTGGATTTGGACGAGTATTTCAAGCCAAAACTCACCATCGTGGACGCGGTGGACTGCATGGAGGGCAACGGCCCCACCGGCGGCACCCCACGCCACATGGGGGCGCTGCTGGCATCGGAGAGCCCACACAAGGTGGATCTGGTGTGCGCGGGGCTCATCGGCCTGAAGCGGGAGGAGGTGCCCACCCTGGAGGCGGCGCTGGAGCGGGGGCTGATCCCCGCCTCGGCGGCGGAGCTGACGGTGGAGGGCGACCCCGCCGCCTTCGTCATCCCCGACTTTCAGCGCATCGTCACCGGCAACAGCCACCTGTTCCAAGGTGATGGGAAGAGTCTGTTCAAACGGGCGACGGGGACGGTGATGCGGTGGGCGCTTTCCCAGCGGCCCCAGGTCAAGCCCGCTAAGTGCGTGGGGTGCGGCGTATGCCGGAATGTCTGCCCCGCCGACGCCATTACCATGGTGAACAAAAAACCCAGTATCAACCGCAAAAAGTGCATCCGCTGCTTCTGCTGCCAGGAGTTCTGCCCGGAGAGCGCGATGATCGTGCACCGCACCGCCATCGCGAAGCTGCTGGACCGCTGACAAAGAAGATACCCTCCGGCGGGCCGGAGGGTATCTTTTTACGCGGACAGCGTGTACAGGGAGTAGAAAAATTCCTTTTGCTCCATCAGGCGGTCGAAGCTCCCACGCTCCTGAACCCGGCCGTTTCGCAGGACGATGATCTCGTCGTACTGCTCCATCAGCGCCGCGTCCAGCCGGTGGGTGACCACCACCCGGGTGAGCCCGTCCAGGTGGAGGATGGCGTCGGTGACGGCAAAAGCGGTCTGGTTGTCCAGGGCGGCGGTGGCCTCGTCCAGCAGGAGCACCGGCGCGCCCCGGAGCAGGCACCGGGCGATGGACACCCGCTGGCGCTCCCCGCCGGACAGCGCCACGCCGTTCTCGCCGCAGCGGTACCCCTCACCCCGCTGGGCCAGAAGGTCTGACAGGCCGGAACGCCGGACGGCGTCGTCCACCTGCTGGTCGGGGAAATCCCGGAACATGGTGATATTATTTCGGATGGTGTCGTCGAACAGGAACACGCTCTGGCCGATGAGGCTCATCAGGTCGTAGAGGCTGTCGGTGTCCACCTCCCGCAGCTCCCTGCCGTCGATGGTGATGGAGCCGCCGTAGCTGTCGTAGGCCCCCATGAGCAGATTGAGCAGGGTGGACTTGCCCGACCCGGAGCCGCCCACGACGGCGTATTTTTTCCCCGGTTCCAGCCGCAGGGTCAGGTCTTGCAGCACCGGCTTGTCCGGCTCGTAGCCGAAGGTGACGCTGTCAAGGATGATGGCCTCGTCCAGCGCCGGGGGGATGGGCTCGCCGGCGCGCCCCGCGTTTTCCTCCGTCACCTGGGCCAGCTTTTCGATGAGGGCCTGGGCGGCCTTTCGGTTGGCCCAGTACTGGGGTACGATGTTGATGGGCTGGATGACGAAATTGCACAGATTGACGAAGATCAGCACTGTGCCGGCGGTGATGTCTCCCCGGATGGCAAACAGGGCGCCAAGGAAAAAGATGCTGAACTGCAGGAGCTCGGAGCCTAAGTTTTGGCTCATCGTTATCAGCAGACAGTCCCACCAATAGCGGCGGCGCTTATGCTCCTCCACGTCCCGGTTGGCGGCGTCAAACATCTGCTGGGCCTCTGTCTCTGCCTTGAAACTCTTGATGACGGAGAAGCCGGACAGCAAATCCTTGAGCTGGGAGACAAAGACCTCGTTTTTGTCGCTGACTGCCTTTTCCCGCACGGCCAGCTCCTTGCCCATGAGCAGGGAGGCGGCCAGGGGGAAGAGGGACAGGACGATGGTGGCCGCGGTGAGGGCGGGGCTGTACCAGAACATCATCGCCAGGGTTCCAAAGAAGATCAGGGTCTGGTAGACAAGGGCGAAGGAGCGTTTGAGGTAGTTTTCCTCCACAGAGTTCACATCATTGGTGAGCACCGAGATGTACCGGCCCGTGTTTTCCCGGGAAAAGGCACTGATGCTCTTTTCTGAGAGATTTTTGAAGGCCAGGGATTTGTACTGGGCCAGGGCCCTGTGGATGAAGCTGCTTCTTGCCCGGCAATTAGCTATGGTGAGAGAAATATCGGCGGAGACGATGATGACGGCAAAGATCAGGGTTTGCCCAAGCCAGGCCAGGTCTCCAGCGGCGATGACGTCGATGATTGCCCCAATCAGCCAGGATATGACAAGCGGCGATGGGAAAAGGGCTATGGTGAATAGCAGCGTCAGGACAAAACACAGGCGGTTGTTCTGGTAAAAGGCCCGGTAATACTGGCGGGCGGCGGGATTTTTTCGCTTGCTCATGGGTCAGTCCTCCTTCTTTTGTCCGGGCGGAACCAGGATAGGCCGCTTCCGATTATACCAGCCGACGACCCAGGAGTCGTCCTTTTCCATAAGCCAGCGGGCCAGGTAGAGGAAGGGGACAAAGCCCAGATTATCGTGGACAATGTAGACGTCGGTGCTGCCCTCCTCCAGCTCGATGGACCGGTGGTGCAGAAGATTGCACTGGGTCAGCGCCTCCACAACCAAATTCACCTGTTCCTGGGGGAGCCCGACGCGGTTGGCTAGGGCGGGGACAGAATAGAAAGCTTCTTTCTGCCTGTAGAGGTAGCGCAGCAGCTCCAGGCTGCCCTCTATAGAAAGGGCGGAGAACAGGCGGCGGTACTCCTCATCGGAGGCCAGCTGGGAGGCGTAGCCTTCCTGCGGCTCGGGCAGGAGCATATAGAAGGGGAAGTCCTCCGCTGGGATGGCCATGCAGATGGCGTTTGTCAGATACAGCAGGGAGCGGAGCCACTCATGACCGGGCGTATAGCAGGAGGGCAGGACAGTGCCGGGAATATCAACATAAAAGTCGTGCCCCATAGTGGTCAGGCTGGGAAAGGTGGTGGACAGCAGGCGGAAGAGCTGGTCGGGCCTTCGCTCCGCGGGGATGGCCTCCAGCCAGCGAGTGAACATCTGGGTCATATCCTCGATTTCCTCCTGGCTGCGCCCGAACAGGGTGTCGATGGTCACCCCCAGTCGGTCGGCCAGGGTGGGGAGCAGCTCCACGTCGGGCGCGCCGCCCTTCTCCCACTTGCTCACCGCCTGGGCGGACACCCCCACCAATTGGCCCAGCTGCTCCTGGGTGAGACCCCGTTCTTTTCGCAGCTCGGCAATGCGGTCACTCAACAGATTTGCCATGAAAACACCCCGTTTCGCTTGATGGTTGTATCATAACAAAAATGTTAGTTGAATTCAATGACGTTAATTTTGTCAAAAATCAATCAATGGTTGAGCCTTGCAAATAAAAACCCGGCGGGCCGTGTGTGACCCGCCGGGATGGTTATCTAAGGAACAGCTTCAGCAGCCAGGGGACGAGCCCCGGCGCGCCCGCACAGGCGGAGTCAATGGCGGCCCGGGCGGCGTCCAGCTCCGCGCCCTTCAGGCCCTCCAGGGGGATGAGGATGGTTTGCGCCCCCTCGGCGGCAGCGCCTATGGCCAGGGGGGCGGACACCGTGCCGCCCACGGCCACCTTTGAGGCGGTCACCACGCCCCCCGCGGCGTAGACGCCGCAGGAGATGCCGCCCACAGACAGCCACCCAACCGCGACGCCGCCCAAGGTAAACAGGCCGAGGGCCACGCCGCCGATGGAGATGATGCCCGCAGTCAGCGCCCCCAGCGCCAGCAGCAGCCCCAGGCTGAGCGCGCCCAGGCTGAACAGCCCCACGGCAATGCCGCCCATGGCTACCAGCCCGGTGGCGATGTCGCCGATGGCAATGATTCCCCGGGCCCAATGGACGCCGGGGCCGCAGTTGATGTGCACCAGGGGCAGTCCAAACAGGGTGCGCTTGCTCTTGTACTCATAGTGCCGTCGGTGCTCGTGATAATAGTTGTTGACCACGGTGGGCGCGGGCGGAGGAGTGGGCTCCTTGCCCGTTACCAGATAATCCAGGGACACCTTGAAATAGTCCGCCAGGGACACCAGGTTGTCCATATCCGGGCGGGACGTGCCCGCCTCCCACTTCTGCACCGCCTGCCGGGTTACCCCCAGCAAATTGGCAAGCTCCTCCTGGCTCAGTCCGGCCTGACGGCGCAGATCAAATAAACGCTCTTGAAAATCCATATGTGATACCTCCGAAAGAAAAACTGTCCGGCGCCTTTGGACAGCATCATCTTAGCAAAAATCAGCGGACATGGCAACCAAAAAGAGGATACAATCTGACAACCACAGGTTGCGGAGCCGTCGTGAGCAGCGCGGATGGACTGGAGCGAGGGCAAAAGCCCAGCCGCAGCGAAGCGGCGGCGGCGGATTTTGCCCGAGTCGGAGGGAAGCCGCGCGTCGCGAACAGGCGCAGCACGACTACAGGTTGCGTAAACCAAATTTTCCGCAAAACAGGGGAGACGCTTGCTTTTCCTCCTTGTCCATAGTACAATAAATCCATAATATATCATGAGGTGATTCCAATGGACAATAAGACCATTTTAGCGGCAGTTGACCATACCCTGCTGACCCAGACCGCCACCTGGGCGGAAATCAAACAGATCTGCGACGACGGGGCCGCCTACGGCTGCGCCAGCGTGTGCATCCCGGCAAGCTACGTCAAGCAGGCGGCGGAGTACCTGGGGGACAGGCTCCCCGTGTGCACCGTCATCGGCTTCCCCAACGGCTACTCCACCACCGCCGTCAAGGTGTTCGAGGCCAAGGACGCCATCGCCAACGGCGCGAAGGAGATCGACATGGTCATCAACATCGGCTGGGCTAAGGACGGCCGGTGGGACGACCTGCTGGCAGAGATCAAAGCCGTCAAGGAGGCCTGCGGCGCTCTGGTGCTGAAGGTCATCATCGAGACCTGCCTGCTCACCGACGAGGAGAAGGTGAAGCTTTGCCGGATCGTGTCGGACAGCGGGGCGGACTACATCAAGACCTCCACCGGCTTCTCCTCCGCCGGGGCCACCCGGGAGGATGTGGCGCTGTTCAAGGCCAACGTGGCCCCCCATGTGAAGATCAAGGCCGCCGGGGGCATTTCCAGCCTCCAGGACGCGGCGGATTTCCTGGCCTTGGGGGCGGACCGGCTGGGTACCAGCCGCATCGTCAAATTGGTGAAGGGACAGGCTGCCCAGGGCTATTGAGCCGTCAGAATGGGTAAAGTTGAAAAAAACTGTAAATGTTCCTTGTAATTTGCCGGAGGACAAGCTATAATGGTAGTGATTCCGGGTGTGCTCCGTGTGGCTCGGAAAGGTCCCGCGCGACTCTACATGACAAAAGAAAAGGAAAGGATGAAATTGCAATGAAAAAGTTCCTTGCGATGCTGCTGGCTCTGGCCATGGTGTTCAGTCTGGCGGCCTGTAGCGGCAACGGCGGCAAAAAGACCGGCGGCGCTGACGACATCGCCGACACCATGACCTCCGAGGACGGCAAGTATCAGGTGGCCTTCATCACTGACGTGGGCCAGCTGAAGGACAAGTCCTTCAACCAGGGCACCTTCGACGGCGTGAAGCTGTACGCCGCCAACAACGGCAAGTCCTACAAGTACTATCAGCCCTCCGGCGGCGACCAGGCCACCGACGACGACCGCTATGACGCCATGAAGTTCGCCGTGGAAGGCGGCGCCGAAGTGGTCGTCTGCGCCGGCTTCATGCAGGGCGCCGCTCTGGAGCGGGCCGCCAAGGAATTCCCCGACACCAAGTTCATCTTCATCGACGGCTGGTCCCTGGGCCTGGACAACGTGGTGGGCATTGCCTTCAACGAGCATGAGTGCGGCTACTTCGCCGGCTATGCCGCTGTCAAGGAAGGCTACACCAAGCTGGGCTTCTCCGGCGGCGGCGGCGGCACCAACGACGCCTGCCAGCGCTACGGCTACGGCTATGTCCAGGGCGCCAACGCGGCTGCCGCCGAGATGGGCGTCACCGTGGACATCAACTTCTCCTGGGAGTACGGCGCCAGCTTCTCCGCCTCCCCCGAGCTGCAGAGCATGATCTCCGGCTGGTATGAGCAGGGCACCGAGGTCGTCTTCGCCTGCGGTGGCTCCATGTTCCAGTCCATTACGGCCGCCGCCTCCGCCAACGACGGCAAGGTGATCGGCGTGGACGTGGATCAGTCCAGCCAGTCCGACACCGTCATCACCTCCGCCATGAAGGGCCTGTCTGACGCGGCCCAGTGGGCCATCGCCAAGGCCTATGACGGCACCTGGAACGAGATCGGCAACTCCGCCGTCTCCCTGGGCGCCAAGGACGGCGCTACCGGTCTGCCCACCGACACCTGGAGCCTGAAGAACTACGCCGCGAAGGACTATGAGAAGCAGTTCAAGGATGTTGTGGACGGCAAGCTGGTCATCGACTCTGATTTCACCAAGCTGAATCAGGATTGGTCCAACGTGAACCTGAACATCATCTGATCGCACCGACGCTCTTGACGGGCGGGACGCACAGCGTCCCGCCCGTTTTTGATTCCTGCGGAAAATGCTTGTTTTTTTGTCGGGTGTAAGGTATAATTGAAGTAATAGGGCCCTGTGGGGCCCGGTGCCGACATTTTAGAGAGGAAGCGGGATGAGGACGATGGAATCTGAGAACATCATTGAGATGCTCCACATTACCAAGGAATTTCCCGGTATCATCGCCAACGATGATATCACCCTCCAGCTCCGCCGGGGGGAGATCCACGCCCTTCTGGGGGAGAACGGAGCGGGTAAGTCCACGCTGATGAGCGTCCTGTTCGGCCTTTACCAGCCGGAGAAAGGCGTCATCAAAAAGAACGGCCAGGAGGTCAAGATCAACAATCCCAACGACGCCACCGCCCTGGGCATCGGCATGGTGCACCAGCACTTCAAGCTCATTGAGGTGTTCACCGTGCTGGACAACATCATTCTGGGCGCGGAGACCACGAAAATGGGCTTCCTCCAGAAAAAAGAGGCCCGGGCCAAGGTGGAGGCCCTCTCCGAGCGCTACGGATTGAAGGTGGATCTGGACGCCAAGGTGGAGGACATCACCGTGGGGATGCAGCAGCGGGTGGAGATCCTCAAGATGCTCTACCGGGACAACGAGATCCTCATCTTTGACGAGCCCACCGCCGTACTCACTCCCCAGGAGATCGACGAGCTGATGGCCACCATGAAGGAGTTCGCCAAGGAGGGCAAGTCCATCCTGTTCATCTCCCACAAGCTCAACGAGATTATGGCGGTGTCCGACCGGGTCACGGTGCTGCGCAAGGGCAAGTACATCGGCACCGTGGACGCCAAAGACACGGACAAGCAGTCCCTTTCCAACATGATGGTGGGGCGCCCGGTTCAGCTGGAGGTGACCAAGAAGCCGGCCAGCCCGGGGGAGCCGGTGCTGGATGTGAAGGGCTTCTGCGTCCCCGCCAGGGGGCACAAGCGCAACGCGGTAAACGAGGTCACCTTCCAGGCCAGGGCGGGGGAGATCCTGTGCATCGCCGGCATTGACGGCAACGGGCAGACCGAACTGGTCTACGGCTTGACGGGACTGGAGAAGAGCTCCGGCGGCACCGTCACCCTGTGCGGTGAGGACATCTCCCACGCCTCCATCCGCCAGCGCGGCGGGAATATGAGCCACATCCCCGAGGACCGGCACAAGCACGGCCTGGTGCTGGACTTCACGCTGGAGCAGAACATGGTGCTTCAGCGCTTCAACGAGAAGCGGTTCCAGACGGCGGGCTTTATCAATCAGGGCGCTGTGCGGGAGTACGCCGAGCAGCTCATTGAACAGTATGACGTGCGCTCCGGCCAGGGCCCCATTACGGTGGCCCGGTCCATGTCCGGCGGCAACCAGCAGAAGGCCATCATCGCCCGTGAGGTGGATCGGGAAAAGCCCCTCATTGTGGCTGTCCAGCCCACCCGCGGCCTGGACGTGGGCGCAATCGAGTACATTCACAGCCAGTTGGTGGCGGAGCGGGACCGCGGCCGCGCGGTGCTGCTCATCAGCCTGGAGCTGGACGAGGTGATGAGCCTGTCCGACCGCATCCTGGTGATGTATGAGGGTGAGATCGTGGGCGAGCTGGATCCGAAGCAGACCACCGTGCAGGAGCTGGGCCTCTACATGGCCGGCGCGAAGCGGATGGATATGACCAAAAAGGAGGGCGAGGGCGCATGAAAGAGCAAGGCGGCAGCTTGCTGCAAAAGGAAGGGACCAAGACGGTCCTGGCCTCCTTAATTTCCATTGTCATCGGCCTCGCGGTGGGCAGCGTCCTCGTCCTTGTGGTGGGCCTGTTCAGCAGCAACCTGGGTCTGGCCAGCGCCTGGGAAGGGATCCGCCTGATTTTCCTGGGCCTGTTCAGCACCGGCCGGGACCAGGTGGGCGTGCTGACCTGGGGCTTCAACCCCCGGAGCGTGGGCAATATGCTCTTCCGGGCCACCCCGCTGATTCTCACCGGCCTGTCCGTGTCCGTCGCCTTCAAGACGGGCCTGTTCAACATCGGCGCCCCCGGCCAGTACCTGATGGGCACCATGGCCACCCTGGCCATCGCGCTGGGCATTCCGTCCTCCGCGCTGCCCGGCCCCGTCATCTGGCTGCTGGCCTTCCTGGGCGGCGTCCTGGCGGGCGCGCTGTGGGGCTGCATCCCCGGCTTGGTGAAGTCCTTCCTCAATATCAACGAGGTGCTGGCCTGCATCATGACCAACTGGATCGCCGCTAACGTGGTGACCTGGTTCTTTGACGCAAGTAATTTCAAGAACATCGTGGAGAACACCAAAAGCGGCTACATCTACAAGACTACTTATGGTCTGACCCAGGTGGACGGGGTCTGGACCTATGTGGACGGCAACGGCGTGCAGACCGCCAAGCTGGGCCTGGACAAGCTGTTCCCCGGTTCTCAGGTCAACGGCGGCATCCTCATCGCCGTCCTGATTGCCATCGGCATCTATATCCTGATGAGCAAGACCACACTGGGCTATCAGCTCAAGGCCTGCGGCTCCAACCGCCACGCCGCCCGGTACGCCGGCATCAATGACAAGCGGAACATTGTGCTGTCCATGGCCATCGCCGGGGCGCTGGCGGCGGCGGGCGCGGCCCTCTACTGGCTGTCTGGAAATACGGAGTTCCACTGGGAGACCTATCAGTCCCTCCCCGCCGAGGGCTTCAACGGCATCCCGGTGGCCCTGCTGGCGGCAAACAACCCCATCGGCGTGATATTCACCGGCTGCTTTATGTCCATGCTGAACGTTGTGGGCCTGCAGCTGACCAACCTGACCGCCTACAACGAGTACATCACCGACGTGATCATCTCGGTCATCGTCTACCTCAGCGCTTTTTCGCTGGTGATCAAAATGATGCTGAACTCCCGCAAGAAGGACAAGGCGGCGAACGCGGCCCCGGGGGCATCCTCCCCGGACAGCCCGTCTGAGCCGGATGGGTCGGAAGCGGCCTCCACGGAGAAAGGAGGGGAGCAGGCATGACATTTTTGATTCAACAGACCCTGCTCTACGCCGTTCCCCTGATGATCGTGGCGCTGGCGGGCGTGTTCGCCGAGCGCAGCGGTATCATCAACCTGGCGCTGGAGGGCATCATGATCTTCGGCGCGTTTGTGGGCGTCCTCTTTGTGCGGCTCATGCAGGGCACGGGCCTTTTCAGCGGCTCAAGAAACTGGCTGGCTATGCAGGCGCTGGAGCTTTTGGCCATGCTGGTGGCGGCGGCGCTGGGCGCCCTGTTCTCCCTGCTGCTGTCCTTCGCGTCGGTGAACCTGCGGGCAGACCAGACCATCGGCGGCACGGCGCTGAACCTGATGGCCCCGGCCCTGGTGCTCTTCCTCATCCGCATCATCGCCAACCAGAACACGCTGGGTATGTCTGAGGGAGACGCGGCTAGCTGGTTCATGATCAAAAAGAGCACCTTTGGCATTGATTCGAGCACAAACCTGGGATTTTTGGGTGAGACCTTCCTCCATAAGATCTATCTGGCCACCTATGTGTGCATCATCCTGTTTGTGGTGCTGTCCATCCTGCTGTACAAGACTAGGTTTGGCCTGCGGCTGCGCTCCTGCGGTGAGAATCCCCAGGCCGCCGACTCCCTGGGCATCAACGTCTATAAGATGCGCTACGCCGGCACCACCATCTCCGGCGCCCTGGCGGGCATGGGCGGCTTCGTCTACGCCCTGACCACCGCCAACTGCGCCTCCACCGGCGACGTGGCGGGCTTCGGCTTCCTGGCCCTGGCCGTCATGATCTTCGGCAACTGGAAGCCGCTGAATATTGCCGGAGCGGCGGCGCTGTTCGGCCTGTTTAAGTGTATCGCCGCCTCCTACGCCTCCATTGACATCAATGGCGACGGCGTCTTTATGCTGAAGGAACTGGGCATCAGCGGCCACCTGTATCGGATGCTGCCCTACGTCATCACTCTGGTGGTGCTGGCCTTCACCTCCAAGAAGTCCCGCGCCCCCAAGGCGGAGGGCATCCCCTACGACAAGGGTCAGCGCTGACCGCAATATGGATGGAAAAAACGCCCCGCCGGATCATCCGGCGGGGCGTTCTTTGTTTGGCTAATTTTTGGGGGTGCGGAAGGATTTCAGCGCGTTTTTCCGGCGCAGCAACTCCGCTTTCGCCCGCTCGGCGGCAGCCAAGATGTCCTCGTGGCTCACCAAGTACTTGCGGCTGGCCTTCATGGTGCTGTAGGCATTGCGGAAGCGGCGGCTGACCTTTTCCAACTGGGCCACCTGATCGCTGTAGCGTTCCCGCAAAGCGGCGGCGCCGCTTTCCAGTTTGTCGCTGAGCTCGGCCTTGCCCAAGGCCGCCTGAAGCTGAAGCTCCTGCGCCAACTGGGTGACGCTTTCCACGTGCAAGGCGACCAACACGAGGTTTCGGATGGTGAGGGCGGCGTCCACTGACAGCAGCGCTAAAAACGCCCCGCACAGCATGAACTCCAGCCACATGGGCAAGCCGGCTATCCGAGCCTGAATGGGTGGGTGGATGAGGAAGATGACGATGTAGGATAAAACACCCCAGGTCAGGGCTACCCACAGACATACCCGGCCCTTCAGATTGAAGCGGTATTGGGAATAGTCCCAATATTTGATATGAGTGGTGATCTCCAGCACCCAGCCCACGAAATACTCCCATGAGGTCATCACCGCCACGGCCACCACATAGAACAGCACCAGATTTCCTTTCAGCGGGGTGAAGAACAGGATCATCAGCGTCACTCCGCCGCCGTAGATGGGGCATATAGGGCCGTAGAGAAAGCCACGGGCCACCAGGCGGCGCTCCACAATGGAGCAGTAGCACGTCTCCATGACCCAGCCCAGAAAGGAGTACAGGACAAAATAGAGAAATAGCTGAGAAAGGGGAAACCCCATGATCGTCAAGGGTGTTCACCCCCATCATCATTGGTAAGCAGCACCCCCAGCAGGGCGTTATATACCCGATCCGAATGCTCCAGGAAGCTGTCCGCGATGTGCTGGGCGTCCTCCTGGGTGGGGGCCAGCAGGGTGAGGGAGAAAAGGCTGCCCTTGTCGTCGTCCATGGACAGGCATACGTCGAAGCCCTGGGGCTGCTCCTTCACCTGGGCCCGCACCTGGGCTTTGCGCTTGAGGGCCCGGTTCAGCGGCTCCAGCCGCCGGTCACACCGCTGGCGGATGACGGGGGAGAGGCTGCTCTCCCCGGCGGAGCAGGCCCGGCGGCCTTTATCCGTGGCGGCGTAGAATTCTCCGTCCTGGTTCAGGTGGCCGCTGCCGGTCAGTTCCGCCACAGCCTCGGCAAACTGGAAGTAATCCACGCCGCTGTCGCACATGGCCAGGTCGGTGAGGGTGGCGAAGTCGATGGGGGCGGCGACCCGATCCAGGATATAGAGCACCAGCAGCTTGATGTCCAGCTTGTCATGGATGAACCCGGCCATGGCGGCGACCTCCTTTGTATCCGGCAAATGTTTTTCCTATTATATCGAATTGCCGCGAAAATGGCAAGGGGGATTTGGACGCTTGCCCCGGGGGTTCGCCCCTGGGGGCCTCAGCCCCGGGTGACCAGGGCCTGGTAGAGCTGGACCATGTAAGCCCAGGTGGAGCGATCCAGGGTGCCGGTGATGGGCAGTCCGGCCAGACGCTGAACCTCCCGAAGGTTTTTGTGGGTTTCGCCGTCGTTGCAGCTGTTCATCTGGCAGAGGTTGAAGTTGGTCATCTTTTTGTTCAGGGAGACAAACATGGCCTGCACAATGAGCATCGGCTCGCTCTCCACGCCCTCGGCGGCGGTGTAGTTGCCATTGGGCAGGACGTTCAGCGGGGGCGGAGCGCCGTAGAGCAGCTCGGCCTGGAAATAGGCCGCGCGGATGGCGTCCCAGGTGTCCAGATCTACTACGCCATTGACGGGTAGGCGGTATTCCCGCTGGAACACCATGACGGCCTCCAGGGTGCGCTCGCCAAATATGCCGTCCACCGCCAGCCGAACCAGACGGTCATTGTGGATGGCCAGCTGATCGAGCATATATTGAAGGGAGCGGACAGGCTGGCCGCTGTGCTGGGTCTCGTTCAGTTCAGGTGTGCTGGTTTCATTCATCATATTTCCCTTCCTTTCAGGTGTCCGAGCTTCCATAGGTCAGATTGTAGCCCGGGAACTGGCCCGCCTGTACCGATTGCTGGATCTGCTGGGAGCTGGTGGGGAGGTTGGCCCCGGCCAGGGCAGTGCGGGCGATGCCCAGATATTCGTCGTAGATCCGCTGCCAGGTGGTCTGATCCACCACGCCGGTGACAGGCAGACCCAGCCGGCCCTGGATAGCGTTGACGGCGGCGGTGGTCTTGGGGCCGAAGATGCCGTCGATGGCCAGCACGGGCACGTCGGAGTTGAACTGGCCGATGATGGAGATGAAGTACTGCAGGGCGGAGACGGCGATGCCGGTGCTGCCCTCCCGGAGCGTGACGCCGCTGGCGGGGCCCTGGATCTGGGTGTAGGGCTGGCCCTCGCTGACCAGCTCCGACAGATTGGCGACCCCTACGTAGAGGAACACCAGCTTATACCAGGTGGCCTGGCCTACGATTCCGTCGGGGGTGAGATTGAAGATGCGCTGGAACCGCTTTACGGACTCCTCGGTCTGGGCGCCGAATACGCCGTCCACCGGGTTGACGCGGGGGATGGCGGGATAGTTGCGGGAGATGCGGTTGAGCATCACCTGGAGCACCGTGACATAGTTGCCGGAGGAACCGTTTTGCAGGGGATAGCCGGGGTAGGAGTAGGCGATGTCCCGGATGGGGGCGTTGGACACCAGCTCGATGTTGTCGCCGTAGTAGTGGCGGAGGATTTCGAGGTAGTTCTTGCCCTGGCGGGCCAGCGCCTCGCTGCCCCACTGGGAGAGCCCGTCACAGGTGACAGTGGTGCCGTTGCAGAACCGGGTGGACAGGGGCTCCACAAAGCCCTTGCGCCGGACATAGGTGGTGAACAGCTCATCCACGATCTTGGCCACGTTGTCGAAGATGCTGCGGCCCTTGATGAACTTCTGGTCGTTCATGGTGGAGCCGGTGATGTCGAAGTCGTAGCCCCGGCTGGGGTAATACTCGGTGTACACCCGGTTGAGGGCGAAGGAAATCTGGGCTAGGATGTTGGCCCGGAGGGCGGCCTCAGGCCAGGTGGGGTAGATTTCGCTGGAGGCCACGTTCTTGATGTAGTCGGAAAAGGAGACGGTGACGTTTTCCGCCCACTGATTGGCCGGGCCGGTGTGGACGGTGATGGTCTGCGGTATGTAGGGTGTGACGGTGATCGGCATAGGAACCTCCTTGACTTGGCGTTGGAGCGTGTCACAGCGGCTGGGGGGTGACCACGACCGGTTCGGCGGAATCGTCGCCGGTGCCGGGCTGGGGGAGGGGAATCAGCGGGACGTTCTGCACCGTCTCCACTCCGGGGAACACCTGGAGCTGCTCAAAGGTGGCCAGAAAGTACTCCGGATGTTCCACCACCAGGGAGTAGTCGGAGAAGGGCGCGGCCTGCCCCGGGCTCAGACCCAGGGCCACGTCGGGGGCGGCCAGCTCAAAAGGCTTGGTGTTGCCGCTCTCGTCAGTGGTCTGGATGGAGAATACTTTGCGGCGGCCGTCCTCGGCGCGGCTGGAGATGATGACTGTGGCGCCCGACACAGGAAGCTGTGCTTGGGAGGTGAAGGTACGCACGATAAGGGAACCGGTTTGAGGCATGGACAACTCCTCCTTGTTTGATATGATACAGCCTATGCGCCGAATGGAAAATTGTGAATTCCAGGCCAATCAAATTGACAAATATATTGATTAGGAGTAAAATAAAATGTAATACTTTATGCCGAGGGACGATTGCGTGATGAAGAAAGATAAGATTTCCTCCGCGGTCATCCGGCGGCTGCCGCGGTACTACCGGCATTTGGACGACCTGCTCCGTGCTGGAACGGTGCGGATCTCCTCCAGCTCACTGGCCAAGTCTATGGGGCTCACCGCCTCCCAGATCCGGCAGGACCTGTCCTGTTTCGGCGGATTTGGCCAGCAGGGGTATGGCTATAATGTGGAGCGGCTGCGGGCCGAGGTGGCGGATATTTTGGGGATGAACCGGGGCCACACCGTAGCGATCCTGGGTGCGGGTAACCTGGGCCGGGCGCTGATGGAGAACTTTCCCTTTACGTCCAACGGCTTTCGTCTGGCGGCCGCCTTTGACGTAAGCCCGGAGCTGGTAGGCACTCAGATCAGCGGAACTCCCGTTTACCACGTTGATACATTGGAGGAGTATTTGAAGGACAACCCGGTGAGCGTGTGTGTGCTCACCGTTCCCGCGGGAGTGGCGGAGAACACCGCCCGGCGGGTGGCGGAGTGCGGCGTGACGGGGATTTGGAACTTTACCAATGTGGAGCTGCCCCAGCAGGATATGCCCGGTGTGCAGATCGAGGATGTTCACTTTGCGGACAGCCTGCTCACCCTGAGCTATATGATTTCTGAGGAGACGCCATGAAGAAAAGAATGCTGATGGGAGCGTTGGCGCTGGTTATTTTGGCCGGCATTGTGACGCTGTCAGGTGCCAGCAGCCAATCTCAGATGCTGGTTTCCCGCAGCTACCTTACCGGAATCTACTGGAGCGACTTGAAGGCCACAGTGTTCAGTGAGGTGCAGAAAAATACCACTTATCTGTATAATGACGCGGTAAGCCGGGCCGGTGAAGGGGCCGGAGGCGGCTCCTTTACCGCGGAGAAGGGAGTAAACGGCGACGTAGTGACCGCTCCCGTTGGCTGCGGCCTGATCTGGACCGCGGGGACGGGGACCGTGCGCAGCGGGATTCTGGTGGACGCCACCGAGGGCAAAGAGGTGGCCTCCGGCGGCGCCCTCACTGTGGGGCACCGTTATCTGGCGGGGACGGATGTGGCGCTGGTGGTGACCTCCGCATCCGCCCAGTGGATGGCGGAAGGCGTGTGGACGGTCACCGCCGGGGATCCGGTGCAGCCCGTGGATCTGCCCTTTACTGACGTGATCCAGGGCCAATGGTATTATGATGATGTGGCCTATGTCTATCAGAACGGATTGTTCAGCGGCGTCGGTTCCGGCCGCTTTGGGCCCTACAGCAAGATGCAGCGGGGCATGATGACCACAGTGCTCCACCGTTTGGCGGGGAAGCCCAGTGTGAGCTATAGTGCTGTATTTCAAGATGTGGCCGCCGGCCAGTGGTACACCGACGGCGCCATCTGGGCAGGCCAGATGGGCATTGTGACAGGAAAGGGGAATGGCCGGTTTGATCTCTTTTCCAATGTGACCCGTCAGGAGATCGCGACGATTCTCTACCGTTATGCCGAAAAAATGGGCTGTGATATGAGCCAGACCGCCAGTTTATCCGGCTTTACAGACAGCGCGTCGGTGGCGTCCTGGAGCAGGCAGGCCGTATCTTGGGCCGTAGGCGTGGGCATTATCAGGGGAAACAACGGCGCGCTGCAGCCCACCGGCGACGCGACCCGGGCGGAGGTAGCCGCTATGTTCCATCGGTTTGCAAGCTGGATTCAGCAGCGATAGAGGTATTAGCACCGGGCGCATTAGCGCCCGGTGCTTTTGCGTTTAAAAAAATTTGGAAAAGGCGAAAAAAAGGCTTGCATTTTCCGGGACAATGTGGTATTATAACTAAGCTCTAAAAAAGAGTATGCGGCTGTAGCTCAGCTGGATAGAGTGTTTGGCTACGAACCAAAAGGTCGGGGGTTCGAATCCCTTCAGC
>JAIEFH010000106.1 GCA_029067025.1 Oscillospiraceae bacterium
GTTGGGACACCTCATAGGGGTAGACGTTGTTCAAATGCTCCAGGGCGGTGCGGGGGTGGTAGATCTCGTCGAAATAGGATGAATTCATGTAGGTGGCCTTGGTGTCCCACAGGTCGTGCTCGTCAAACAGGGCCGCAGCGCCCTCGTCCATATGGTCGGGGACGGACAGGGCCCGGTGGGCAACGATGTGCTGCTCACCATTTTCGTCTATGACGACCTGCGCCCCGCTCCACAGGGCCAGCTCGGACAGCCACAGCCCCTCCTCCCGGGGGGCGCTGGAGGCGGTGAGACGGAAATTGGAGGCCATGATGACATCCACCGGCTCCATATCCTGGTTTTTGTTCTCCGCGCTGATTTCCAGGCCGTTCTGATCCACATGGGCCAGGTTCAGCACCCGCCACTTGAACAGGGAGTTATAAGGTTGATCCAGCTTGACGCCCTGCCAGTTCCCGTTTTCGTCCTGCCATTCCAGGGTGTAGTACCCGGTGCCCAGGGAAGTGTAGAAGGATACCGTATCCACCGTGACAGGCTGGTCGTAAGAGAACTCATAGCTGTCCCCCTGCTGGAATTTGGCCGGGTTCTGGGGGACGGAAAAATCCCCCAGCCGGAAAAAGGCGGTGAAGGCGTACACCGCCGTCAGCAGCAGGACGGGCAGGATGTCCCGCCGCTCCATGGGGTGGCAGGGCAGGGTGAGGGTCATGCGGTGGGGCTTGGAGCGCTCCTCCGACATGGCGATCCACTCCAGGCTGCGGGGCCGGGGGCGCAGACACCACCAGTAATAGACGAAAAAGACAACGCACACCGCGATCCCCAGAATGGCCCATACAAAGGCGGGGGACAGATTGCCGAAAAACCAGGATACGCCGTATACCACCGCGTCCCAGGCCCCCTGGAGGGTGAGCGGGGCGCTCTCCTCCGGCGGTGCCGAGGCGGTCAAAGCCAGTAAGTTTATCATGGGAACCTCCATGCGCGCCGGGCGCGCTCGCATCGTAAACCGGGCCGATACTCATACCCCAATATCTTACTACGAATCGGGCGGAAAAGAAAGCCTTTTTTGCCAACTCTTTTCGCCATGGGCGGATAAAACCGAAAAAACCCTGCCCCGATACGATCATGTACCGGGGCAGGGCGCTGGGTATGGGGAAAAGCGGGATGGGGCAGGGCTTACAGCAGATTGGCCCGCTCCAGCCGACGGCGGACGGGGGTGCCTACGATCAGCGCCGCCGCTATTTTGGCCAGATCCCAGGGGATGAACGGGAACACGCAGGCGGCCAGTGCCTTTTGCAGATCCACTCCCGCCTGAACACAGTACCAGGCGGTGCCGAAGGCGTACAGCACTGCGGTGGCCAGCACCATCCCCATGAACTGGGCCGCCAGAGCGATAACCATGCCAGACTTGCCTTTTTCATCAAAGCGGTGGATGGACCACTGGACTACCGCCCCCGCCAGCAGAACCATGGGCAGATAGCCCACCAGATAGCCTCCCGTGGGGCCCAGCAGACGGGCCGCGCCGCCCATATAGTTGCTGAACACCGGCAGGCCCACAAAGCCCACCAGCAGGTACACCAGGGTACTCGCCGCACCCCAGATGCCGCCAAGCATATAGGCCGTCAGATAGATAGCCAGGGTACCCCCGGTGATGGAGATCACGCCGATGGGGATGGAGATGGGGGCGATCACGCACATTACCGCCGCCATTACGGCGCACAGGGTGAGCCGGTGGGTGTCCACCAAGGATTTCGCTGTCATACTAGGATCACTCCAATTGTAAACTGATTTGCGCGTTAGAGTATACAATAGGAACGATACCTTGTCAAGACCGATTTTTCCGGCATTGCCTTTTTGGCCTGGATGTGATAAGATGAACAAAATTGCGCTGCCGGATGGTAATGGGCCGATTTTCGCCCGGTTTATCAGCGGATGAAAGTTCTTTTTCGGCTGCTTGGGAGGTCTCCATGAAGGTAAGATATCTGGTTCAGCGGGTACTGAACATGAACTACAAAGCCATGCTGGACAAAATCAGCTCCATCCACAAAAAGACGGGGCGCTCCCGCCTATCTATCTTCCGGGATATGCAGGACTGCGCGGTGAAGTACGGCGCGGGCTATATGGACTACGACCTGTTTGAGATGTACGATCTCACCCCCGAGCAGCGGGACACCTACCTGACCCGGGGGCGGAACAATGAAATCGTGGTGAAATACAACGACAAGGCCCATATGGACGATTTTGGGGACAAGATCCGCTTCAACGCCCGATTTGAGCGGTTCCTCCACCGGGATTGGGTTTCGGTGACCGGGGACAACAGAGAGGATGTGCTGGCGTTTTTGAACCGCCACCCGGTGTTCATGGCCAAGCCCTCGAAGGGAAGCTGCGGCTGGGGCATCGAGAAGCTGAAAGTGGAGGACTACCCCTCCCTGGACGCCCTCTATGACCATCTGGCGGAAAAAGCCCCCCTGTTGGAGCTGGAGGAGGTCATCGTTCAGCACCCCGCAGTGGCGGCCATTTACCCCGGCTCCATCAACACGGTGCGCATGGTGACCATCCGGGGGAAGAGCGGCAAGGTGTATCTGGTCACCGCCATGTTCCGCATCGGCAACGGCAAGTTTGTGGACAACTTTAACAGTGGCGGCATGGTGGCCCCCATGGATCCGGACACGGGCACCGTCATCGACCGGGCGCTGGACAAGCAGAAAAACCTGTATGCCGACCACCCCGCCACGGGGACGCAGATCAAGGGCTTTGCCTTCCCCGACTGGGACAGGGCCAAAGCCCTGGTGACAGAGGCCGCCCAGGTCATCCCGGAGGTGGGGTATGTGGGCTGGGACGTGTGTTTCACGCCGGATGGGCCCTGCCTGGTGGAGGGCAATCAGTTCCCCGGTCACGACATCTACCAGCTCCCCGTCCATACCCCGGACAAGATCGGCATCATGCCCCGCTTTCGGGCCATTGAGGCTGAGGAGAGCGCAAAATCAGCCCCGCGTTGACGGCGCGGGGCCTTTTCACAAGAGGGTGATGGGATGAAGCTGGATCTGTCGGAGCCCCTGCGCTACCTGGGGGTGCGGGGCGAGCCCGACTCCGGGCTGTACGCTGAGCTGTCCGCCGTGGCGGACAGGCTGACCCAGGCTGTGACGCCCCGGTACGTCTGGCGGGTGTTTCACGTGAAACATACGTTTGATGGAGAGGGGCTGGCGGGGACGGGCCTCACCCTGACGGGGGAGATGGCCCGCAAAATGCTGGCCGACTGCTCCCAGGCCGTCCTGCTGGCCTGCACCCTGGGGGCGGGATTTGAGACGCTGCTGCGGGCCGAGCAGGCCCGGAGCATGGCCCGGGCGGCCATGCTGGACGTGTGCGGCTCTGCCTGGGTGGAGGTTGGGTGCGACCAGGCGGAGGAGGAGATTTCCGCCCGCTTCCCGGGGATGTACCGCACCGACCGCTTCAGCCCAGGCTACGGCGACCTGCCGCTGGAGTTACAGCGGGACATCTGCGCCCTGCTGGAGGCCCAGCGGCGGCTGGGGGTGCAGGTGACGGACAGCCTGCTGATGAACCCCACCAAGTCCGTCACCGCTGTGATTGGTTTGTCTGACCAGCCACAGCCCGCCCGCATCCGGGGGTGTGGATATTGTAACTTTCGAGACGACTGCCAATACCGCAAGGAGGGAAAAACCTGTGGATCTTGATTTCTTAGACGATGGGATTGTCATTTTGGACGGCGCTATGGGCACCGTTTTGCAGCAGAGGGGCCTGCCCCCCGGAGGCCAGCCGGAGCTGCTGAATTTCACCCGGCCTGACCTGCTGAGGAGTGTCTACCGGGAGTACATCGACGCCGGGAGCAATATCATCTACGCCAACACCTTTGGGGCCAGCGCCCCCAAGCTGGCCGGGACGGGCAAAACGGTGGACGAGGTGATCTCCGCCGCCGTGGCGGTCGCTAAGGAGGCTATCGCTGGGCGGCCCGTAAAAGTGTCCCTGGACATGGGGCCTCTTGGGGAACTGTTGGAACCTCTAGGCACGCTGAGCTTTGAGCGCGCTTACGAGCTGTTCAAGGAGCAGGCCGTAGCCGCGGAAAAGGCCGGGGCTGATTTGGTTTCCATCGAGACCATGACCGACCTCTACGAGGCCAAAGCCGCCCTGCTGGCGGTGAAGGAGAACACAAACCTGCCCGTGTTCGTCACCATGTCCTTTGAGCGGAATGGCCGCACTTTCACCGGCTGTACCATCCCATCCATGGCCCGGACGCTGGAGGGGCTGGGGGCGGATGCCATCGGCCTGAACTGTTCCCTGGGCCCCGACCTGCTGGCCCCGCTCCTCAAGGAACTGTGCGAGAATACCCGCCTGCCCGTCATCGCCAAGCCCAACGCGGGCCTGCCCGACCCGGCCACCGGGGCCTACGGCATGGGCCCGGAGGAGTTCGTCCGGGCCCTGGTTCCCTGTCTGGATGTGGGCGTCACCATCTTCGGCGGTTGCTGCGGCACCTCGCCGGAGTACATCCGGGCGCTGACGAAGGCGCTGGAAGGGAAGCTGCTCGGCCATTCTGGGGACGTCATTGGCCCTGCGGGCCAACGACTGTCCCGGCAGTCTGTCGACTGCCTGCCGAACGACCGATCCGGCGGTCTGCCGACCGCCTGTCTGCCGACCGCCCAGATGCCCAGACCCAGGACGTACCACTCCGTCGGTTTTTTGTGCTCCGCCATGACCCCCTGCGCTCTGGACGGGGTGCGGGTCATCGGTGAGCGGGTCAACCCCACGGGCAAGAAGCGTTTTCAGCAGGCCCTTTTAGAAAACGATCTGGACTACATTCTGGACGTGGCCGTCCAGCAGGAGGACGCGGGGGCGGACATCCTGGATGTGAACGTGGGCTTCCCCGGGGTGGACGAGGTGGCCATGCTGCCCCGGGTGGTGAAGAAGATACAGAGCGCCGTTTCCCTGCCCCTGCAATTGGACTCCTCCAACCCTGACGCTTTGGAGGCGGGCCTGCGGGTGTACAACGGCAAGGCGGCGGTGAACTCGGTGAACGGCGAGCGGGCGGTGCTGGACCGCATCCTGCCCATCGTGAAGAAGTACGGGGCCAGCGTGGTGGGCCTGTGCCTGGACGAAAAGGGCATCCCCCAGACCGCCGAGGGCCGGGTGGCCATTGCCCGCCGCATTTTGGACGCGGCTCTCAGCTACGGCATCCCGGCGGAGGACGTGTGGATCGACTGCCTGACCCTCACCGTGTCCGCCCAGCAGGAGCAGGCGAGGGAGACGCTGAAAGCGGTGCGCATGGTGCGGGAGGAGCTGGGGCTCCAGGTGGTGCTGGGGGTGTCCAACATCTCCTTCGGACTGCCAAACCGGCCCCTGGTCACCCAGAATTTCCTCATCCAGGCCATGGCCGCGGGGCTGACCCTGCCCATCATCAACCCCAACCAGCGGGAGATGATGGACGCGGTGGCGGCGTTCAAGGTGCTGTCCGGCGAGGACGCGGGCAGCCGGGACTACATCGCCCGGTTTGCCGACGCCGCCCCGGCGGCGAAAGCCGCCCCCACCAAGGCGGGCGCGTCCCTCACCCTGGAGGATGCCATCATCCGGGGGCTGGAGGGGGACGCCGGACGGCTGGCGAAAGAGGCATTGCAGACCCAGGACGAGCTGTCCCTGGTGGAAGGGCGGCTTATCCCCGCTCTGGATAAGGTGGGCGAGGATTACGAGGCGGGGCGGGCCTTCCTGCCCCAGCTCCTCTCCGCCGCCCAGGCCGCCCAGGCGGTATTCGAGGTCATCAAGGCGTCCGTGGCCCAAAAGGGCGGCGCCCCGGTGAAGAAGGGCAAATTTGCCATCGCCACCGTCAAGGGTGACATCCACGACATCGGCAAGAACATCGTGCGCACGGTGATGGAGAACTACGGCTATGAGGCCGTAGATTTAGGCCGGGACGTGCCGCCGGAGGTCATCGTGGACACGGTGAGGGATCAGAATATCCGGCTGGTGGGGCTGTCCGCTCTGATGACCACCACCCTGCCCGCCATGGAGGAGACCATCCGACAGCTCAAGGCCCTGCCCAATCCCCCGGCGGTCTGGGTGGGCGGCGCGGTGGTGACCCCCGAGTACGCCAGGGAGATGGGGGCGGATTACTACGCCCGGGACGCCCGCCAGTCGGTGGAGATTGCCCGGAAGGTGTTTGAGGCATGAACATTCGAGACTATTTGGCACAGGGCAAGCCCCTGCTGTTCGACGGGGCCATGGGAACCTACTTTGCTTCCCGTCCAGGCCGGGCCGAGACCCGGTGCGAGCTGGCGAACCTGGATCGGCCAGAGGAGATCACGGCCATTCACCGGGCCTATCTGGAGGCGGGCGCCTGTGCCATCCGTACCAACACCTTCGACGTGGGGACGGACGGGGAGACGGCCCAGCGCATTATCCGGGCGGGATGCCGTCTCGCCCTGGAGGCGGCCCGGCCCTTCGGGGCTTACGTGTTTGCCGACCTGGGGCCCGCGCCTCGGGAGGGGACGCTGTCCCCCAGAGAGTGTTACCGCCAACAGGCGGAGGTGTTTCTGGATCAGGGGATGACCTGTTTCGTGGTGGAGACCCTGTCCTCTGATGAGGGTGTCCCCGAGCTGGCCCGATACATCAAGGAGCGCTGTCCCGAGGCATTTCTGCTGGTATCCTTTGCCGTGGGGGCGGACGGAATGACCCGGGAGGGCCTGCCGGGCCGCGCCCTCTTTGAGCGCGCCGCCGCCCTGGACGGGGTGGATGCGGTGGGCTTCAACTGCGTGTCCGGGCCCCACCATCTGCTGGAATATGTCCGGGGGCTGGATCTGAGCGTTTTGAACGGGAAATTCCTCTCTGTGATGCCCAACGCGGGCTATCCCACGGTGCTGGGCCGGAGGGTGGTGTACCAGGGACAGGCGGATTACTTTGCCGCCCAGATGGCGGACATCGCCCGGGCAGGGGCGGCCATTGTGGGCGGCTGCTGCGGTACCACACCCCAGCATATTGCACGCACTGCCGCCGCGTTGGAGGGATTGTCGACCTCGGTGGGATCGTCATTGGGGCTTCGCCCCAACGACCGATCCGGCGGTCTGCCGACCACCCTGGGATCGTCATTGGGCGGGGGACGTCATTCGGCTGGGACCGTCATTGGGGCTTCGCCCCAACGACCGGTCAGGCAGTCTGCCGACTGCCTGTGGGACAAACTGGAGGCGGGAAAGCGGGTCATTGCCGTGGAGCTGGACCCGCCCGCGGACGACCAGGTGGACGGGTTTATGGAGGGGGTGCGGGCCCTGCGGGACGCGGGGGCGGACGCCATCACCGTGTCCGACTGCCCGGTGGGCCGCCCCCGCGCGGACAGCTCCCTGCTGGCCTGCAAGATCCGCCGGGAGACGGGAATGGAGCCCCTGCCCCACATGACCTGCAGGGACCGCAACCTGAACGCCACCAAGGCGCTGCTGCTGGGCCTAAGCATGGAGGGCGTGCGCAACGTGCTGCTGGTCACCGGCGACCCCGTCCCCACCGAGAACCGGGACGAGGTGAAGAGCGTGTTCAACTTCAACTCCCGGAAGCTGATCCGCTATGTCAGCGGCCTGACTGACCACGGCCTGTCCGCTCCGTTCCAAATTTTTGGGGCGCTGAATGTGAACGCTGTCAATTTTCAGAAGCAGCTTGAGCTGGCCCTGGAGAAGGAGGAGGCCGGGGCGGCGGGGTTCCTCACCCAGCCCGTCCACTCTTCCCGGGCGCTGGAGAACCTTGCCCTGGCCCATCAGACGCTGAAGGGCAAAATCTTGGGCGGCGTGTTCCCCATCGTCAGCCACCGCAACGCCCTGTTCCTCAACAACGAGGTGGCGGGGGTGTCCGTGCCGGAGGAGATTGTCAGAATGTACGAGGGCAAAAGCAGGGAGGCGGCGGAGGAGCTGGCGGTGGAGCTGTCGGTAAAAGCCGCCCGGGATATGGAGCCTTATACCGACGGGTGGTATCTCATGACCCCCTTCCGACGGGTGGAATTGATTACACGGATCATGGCGGAGTTGAAATGAACAAGCCAGACCCCGGCGTATGCCGGGGCCCGGTTCTGTTATAGGTTGAAGCCGTATTGATCGCACAGTTTGGTGAGCAGTTTGCGCAGGGGGCGGAACAGCACCAAGGCGATGGCGAAGTTGGCGGCACCGTGGAGCAGATCCCAGGGGATGCCCGCCAGCCACCAGGACAGCGCCAACCCCCCGCCCCCCCCCGCCCAGTAGGTGAGGGCGCACAGGGCCCCGAAGCCCAGTCCGAACAGGCCGGACAGCGCCGCCCAGCCCAGGGGAGATTCCATCTTCCGCAGCAGGCGGGCCAGACAGAACAGGACGAGCCACACGTATAAATAGCACACTGACCAGAGCTGGAGACCCCAGACGGCGTATTCCAGCAGCACGTAGACATAGACGGCGTACAGCCCCCGCCAGCCGAAGCACACGGCGTACAGCATCACCAGCAGGGACACCGGCTCGATGTTGGGCAGGGGGGCCATGGCCATTTTGGCGGCAAAGAGCAGTCCGCCCAGCAGGCCGAAGAGGGCTATCCTCCGGGCAAGGGTGCGGGCCATATCAGCCGATGGTGTAGGTCCAGGTGTAGGTGTCCCCGTCGTACACCGGGGTGGCGCTGACGCCGGTCTGGGCAAACTCCCCGTTGATGGACAGGCCCCACCAGCTCTGATCCACGTCATAGTCGGCGGTCTCGCCGTCCACCACCTTGACGTACAGGCCGAACTCGCTCTCGTCGCCCGAGATGAGCCCCGCGTCCACCAGCACCTCGGCCAGATACTCCGCGTCGGTGTCATAGGTGAAGGTCTTGGTGGTTTCGTCCTTGTGGATGACCTCCACTGTGATGTGCTTTGCGCCCTCCACGGGCGCGGGCCGGGTGAACTGCCACACCAGCGCCAGTACCACGGCCAGCACCACGAAAACCGCCGCGGCCAATACTGGGGCAAGCTTTTTCTTGTTCTGTTTTTCCATATGAAACGCCTCTTTCTATGTGTTATACGATCTGGCGGTACATGGCCTCCGCGTCAGCCTTGCCCACGATGTCGGCGGTGGACAGCACCTCCACCCGGATGAGCTTCTCGCCGAACTTCAGCTCCAGCACGTCCCCGGGCTTCACGTCGTAGGACGCCTTCACCGGCCTGCCGTTGGCGGACACCCGTCCGGCGTCGCAGGCCTCGTTGGCCACAGTGCGCCGCTTGATGAGCCGGGACACCTTCAGCCATTTATCCAATCTCATGGTAATCCTCCATAATATATATCCCCACCCGGAGGGGGTGGGGATATATTATATTATTTCGCCACGGTGTCCTTGAGAGCCTTGCCGGCCTTGAACACGGGAACCCGGGACGCGGGAATCTCAATCTGCTCCTTGGTGTGGGGGTTGCGGCCCATGCGGGCGGCGCGGCTCTTCACCTCGAAGGAGCCAAAGCCCACCAGCTGCACCTTCTCGCCGTTCACCAGGGACTCGGTGATGGCATCCACCACGGCGGCCACGGCGGCGTCGCTGTCCTTTTTGGACAGGCCGGTCTTCTCCGCCACGGCGGCGATCAGTTCGGTTTTGTTCATGTTTTCTCTTCCTCCTAAAATTTGTGTTCCGGCATGGCCGCAGATTGCGCGGCGCTGCCTTCCATGATTGCGGCATCGGCCGCAGAATATATAACTTAAAGCGCAGATGACGCTGTAAGTTGTCAATGCAGATGGGTCTTAGCCTCGATCCAGATGGCATGAAGCTCTTCTTCAGACAGCTCGTCCATCTTCAGGCCGCGAGAGTTCACCAACTCCTCCGTTTTGCGAAAACGGGCGGAAAACTTGTCGCAGGCGGCGTGAAGGGCATCCTCCGGGTCGGCGTTCAGGAACCGGCCCACGCTGACGGCGGCGAGCAGCAGGTCGCCCAGCTCCTCCGCCGGATCGCCGTCCCCACGCAGGGCGGCGGCCTTCAGCTCGTCCAGCTCCTCGGACAGCTTGTCCAGCGCGCCGGACACGTCCCGCCAGTCAAAGCCCGTTTTTGCGGCCTTTTTCTTCATCTTCTCCGCCCGCCACAGCGCGGGCAGGGTGCGGGCCACAGCGTCCACCGCGTCGGCCTGGGTGTCCTGGTGCTTCTCCTTCTTTTTCAGTTCTTCCCAGTTGGAGAGAACCTGGTCGGTGGAATCCACCGACATATGGCCAAACACATGGGGGTGGCGGTAAATCAGCTTTTTGCACACGCCGTCCGCCACGTCATCCAGGGTGAACCGGCCCGCGTCCTCCTCAATGGAGGTGTGGAAGTACACCTGGAGGAGCACGTCGCCCAGCTCCTCCTTCAGACCGTCCACATCGTCCCGGTCGATGGCCTCGGCTGCCTCGTAGGCCTCCTCCAAAAAGTTGCGCCGGATGGACTGGTGGGTCTGCTCCTGATCCCAGGGGCAGCCGCCGGGATGGCGCAGGATACGGACGATTTCTTCCAGATCCTTACAAGTATAGGTCGATTTCTCTGGCCAGTTTACCATAGTGTCACCTGAATTGCAATAGATTTTGCACGGAAATTTGCCTTTTTGGCGTAAAAACAGGGCTTGAAGTAGAAAAATTACGGGATACGGAGCAGTCGGGCGATCTTATCCCCTTTGGGCATGAGGGTCAGATCCTCCCGGGAGATGGCCCGGGTGACCAGCACCAGCGCGAAATAGACGATGACGCCCACCCCAATGGCGGCGATCACCGACAGGGCGTTCCCCTTCCAGGACAGCACAGGTTCCAGCCCTTCGCCGGGGATGGTTTGGAACGCGCCAAGCTTTAGCAGCAGCTTGGACGCCAGGCCGTAGACGGCCCAGACGGACGCGCCCATGGCGGCGGCGGCGGCCGCCGGCTTGGCGAACACCCGGACATAGCTCAGAGAACGGGGCAGGGCCAGCTTGATGATGACCAGATCCAGCAGGGCGATGACGGCAAAGCACACCAGGGTGCCGATGGGGCCGCCCTGGATGTTGATGTCGGGCTTGCCCACCAGGATGAAGTTGATGATGATTTTGAGGACGCAGCCGATGGCGGTGGTGAGCACGGGGATGGATACCAGCCGGTGGGCCTGCATGATGGAATTGCACACCAGCATGACGCACACGCAGATGGAGGCGAGGCCCAGCATGGACAGCATCCAGCCCGCCAGGGCCACGTCGGTGCTGGGGTAGAGCAGCCGGATAATGGGCTCGCCCAGCACAAACAGGCCCATCCCGGCGGGCAGGGCCAGCAGGGCGGTGGTGCGCAGGGCGGTCTCGCTGACCTGGGCGGCCTGCCGGTAATTCTTCGTGGCCCGGGCGGCGGACACCGCGGGAACCACGCTGGCCGTCAGAGGGACCATGAAGGAGGCGGGCAGGTTATAGAGGGTCATGGCCTTGTCGTAGATGCCCTTTAAGGTGCGGGCGGCCTCCTCGGTGAAGCCGGCGGCGTCCTGGAGCCGGCCCATGATGATGCTGGAATCCAGCAGGTTGACCACCGCCATCACCGACGAGCCCAGGGTGATGGGGATGGCCAGCTTGGTCAGGGTGGACAGGATTTTGTCCGATTCGTCCGGCCTGTCCCGGAACTTGGGCAGGGACAGGCGGAAGCGCCCGTAGCAGAAGAACATATACACCATGCCCAGGGCGCAGCCCACCGACACGCCCAGGATGGCGCCGCCGGCGGTCTGGGACTCGTCCAGCCCCGCGCCTACCATCATCTTGGCCAGGGCCAGGCCGATGACCAGCTTGCACAGCGCCTCGATGACCTGGGACACGGCGGTGGGAGTCATGAGAGAGTGGCCTTGGAAGTACCCGCGCAAGGCGGACATGGGGCAGATAAAGAACAGGGCGGGGGCCAGGGCCAGAATGCTCCAATAGCTGTGGGAGTTGTTCATCAGATCCGCCAGCTGCCTGGGGAAGAGGAGCATAATGGCGCAGCTCAGCGCGCCCAGGGCGCAGAACGCACCCATGGCCAGCCGAAAGACCTTCTGCACCTGGTTGCCCCGGTTCTGGGCGTGGGCCTCGGATACCATCTTGGACAGGGCTACCGGCAGGCCGCCGGTGGAGATGATGATGAGCAGGGAGTAGATATAATAGGCGGTGTTGAAGTCGGCGAAGGCCGCGTCGGTGAGGATGCCGCCCAGAGGGATCTTGTACAGCGCGCCGATGACCTTGACCAGCACGACGCTGGCCGCCAGAATGGCGGCGCCGCCGAAAAAGGTATTCTTTTTTGGGGTGGATGCAGACATATCCTCAGACCTTTCCCATCAGTGGAAGATAAGGGGCAGGGCGTACTGCTT
>JAIEFH010000107.1 GCA_029067025.1 Oscillospiraceae bacterium
GTCGTCGGCCACGGCAATGATGCCCCGCAGCAGGCTAAAGAAGTTGCCGGCCACAGTGAAGGAGCGCACCGGAGCGCCCTTCTTGCCGTCCTCGATCAGGAAGCCGGCGCTTTGCAGGGAGAAGTCGCCGCTGATGGTGTTGGCTCCCGCGTGCAGGCCGCCCAAAAAGTCGATGAGCACGCCGTTCCCGGCCTTCTCCAGCAGCTGCTCCCGGGTCAGCTCGCCGCTGGCCAGGTACATGATGAAGGGCTGGATTTCCACCTGGGCGTCATAGCTCTCCTTGGAGGCGTTGCCCGTGGTGGTCTTGCCCGCTGCCGCCGCGGTGCGCAGATTGTACAGCAGGGTGTTCAGCGTCCCGTTTTCAATGACGTTCTTCCGGCGGGTGGGGCTGCCCTCGGCGTCAAAGGGCATGGGCATGGCGTTCTTCTCATAGAAGGGGTCGTCCACCAGGGTGACGGCGGGGGAGGCGACAACCGTGCCCTCCTTGTCCTTCAGCAGGGAGAGGCCCTTCTGCGCGTTCTCGGCGGAAAAGACCTTCGCGTAGGTGCCCAGCAGCTGGGACATGGCCTTGGGGGAAAAGACCACCGGCATGGTTCCGGTAGGCGCCACCCCCGCACCCAGGGTCGCGCGGGCCCCGTCAGCGGCCGCGCGGGCGGAGGCGTCCAGATCCAGCTTGTCCAGCTCACCCAGGCAGGTCTTGTAGTCGTTGGCCTTTTCTCCACCCTCCGTGCCGTCGCTGACCACGGCGCTCAAGAAAGCTCCGGCGGCGGTGTTCTCATATTGCAGATCCAGCCCGAGGGAGTTGTAAATGGCGATGCGGGTGCGCTCGGCGAAAACCTCCGTCTCGCTGCCGTCCACCACGCCGGACTGGGCGTACAGGGCGTCCTGCCCGGCCAGGGCGGTTTGCCGCAGGGCGTCGGCAGCCGGCAGGGGAGCGTCATTGACGGCCACAGACTGGTAGCTCTGCCCGGCGCTCACCAAAAATTCCGGCTGGTCGCTCTCCAGCACGGCGGCGTTGTCGGCGGCGCGGCGCACCAGGGCGCGGGCGCTCTCCTCGCTCAAAAGCTGGGTGGAGGCATAGCCCATTTTGCCGTCCACCAGGCAGCGCAGGCAGACCCCGCCCTCGCTGGCGTCGGAAAACCCGTTGATCTCATGGCGGAAGGCGGACACGGAGGCGCGCTCCTCCAGCTGATAGTACAGCTCATAGGCTTCGATATGCAGCGCGGCGGCCTCATCGGCCACGAACTGCCGGAATGTCTGAAAATCCATGATCGGTAAGCCCTCCTTTATCTGCCGCCTACGGTGATGGACGATACGCGGATGAGCGGCTGACCCACGTTGGTGGGGATGGAGCCGCTGGACGAGCCGCACATCCCCTGGCCGCACAGCAGGTCGCTGCCCACCATGTCGATCTTCTGGATCACTTCGGAGCCCTTGCCCACCAGGCTGGCCCCCCGCACCGGCTCGCAGACCTTGCCGTTGCGGATGAGATAGCCCTCGTTGACGGCGAAGTTGAACTCGCCGGTGACCGGGTTGACCGAGCCGCCGCCCATCTCCTTGGCGTACAGCCCGTACTCGATGGAGGAGATGATGTCCTCGTTTTTGTCGCTGCCGGGGGCGATGAAGGTGTTGGTCATGCGGGAGGTGGGCACGAAGCTGAAGCTCTGCCGGCGGGCGTTGCCGGTGGGGGCCATGCCCATGCGGCGGCCGTTGAATTTGTCGATCATGTAGGATTTCAGCACGCCGTTTTCGATCAGCACATTGCGGCGGGCGGGGGTGCCCTCGTCGTCGATGTTGATGGAGCCCCAGTCGTTGGGGATGGTGCCGTCGTCAATTGCGGTGACCTTTTCGTGGGCGATCTTCTGGCCCAGCTTGCCGCAGAACTGGCTGTTGCCATAGGCCACGCTGGAGGCCTCCAGCGAGTGGCCGCAGGCCTCGTGGAAGATGACGCCGCCGAATCCGTTGCCGATGGCCACCGGCATCACCCCGGCGGGGCAGTAGCCGGCCCCGGCCATGGTGACGGCCTGCCGGGCGGCGTGGAACCCCACTTCCCGGGGATCCACCGTCTCAAACAGCTCCATGCCGCGGCGGGCGCCGGGGCGGCAGCCGCCGGTCTGGGTCTCGCCGTTGACCTCGGCCACGGCGTTGACCATCATCCGGGTGCGGATCTGGCGATCCTGCGTCCACAGCCCCTCGCTGGTGGCCACCAGGATGCGGTGATCCACATCCAGCAGGGCGCCCGTCACTTGCACGATGGCGGCGTCATAGCCGCTGGCGGCGGCGCAGGCCTCTTTCAGCAGGGCCGCCTTGTGGTTGTTGGACACGCTGGTGGGGGCGACGAGAATGGGGTGGATGTCCCCGGACAGGCGCTCCCGCAGGGTAATGGATACCTCGGCCTTGCCCTCGGCCAGGGCCTCGGCGGCCCGCTGGGCGCAGCGCAGCAGACCGGCCTCAGTGGTGTCCACCGTGGTGGCCATTACGCTGCGCAGACCCAAAAACACCCGCACGGCGGCGCCGGCGATCTGGGCGTCATGCACCGAATCCACCTTGCCGCCCACCAGGTTGACAGTGTGGTTCAAGGTGTTTTCAGCAAAGATCTCTGCGTAATCCGCGCCGGTGGAGGCGGCTTTTCGCAGCACGCGCTGGCAAATTTCTTTTGAAATCATTGGCAACTCTCCTACTTTTTGATTTGCTCTGTGGATCCGATTTTATCCAGTATAAACGGGCCGGAGAGCCAAGTCAAGGGAGGGCTTACGCTTTGATCCAGCTCTCGTCCGAGGGATCGTCCCGGAAGGCGAGGAGGCGGGCGATGTCCTGGGGGGCGATGTAGCCCCCGTCCGCCGCCGCCTGGGCGATGGTGTCGAAATCGGTGAGGCTCACGTTGCGTACGTTGGCCGCGGCCAGCCGGTCAAGCCCCTTTTTCATCCCGTAGGTGAAAATGCTGGCGATGCCCAGCACCTCGGCTCCCGCATCCCGGAGGGCCTCCACCACTTCGATGACGCTGCCGCCGGTGGAGATCAGATCCTCGATGACCACCACCTTCTGGCCCGGCTCTAACCGGCCCTCGATCTGGTTCTGGCGGCCATGATTCTTCTGGCCGGAGCGGACGTAGCCCATGGGCAGCCCCATGAGGTGGCCCGTGATGGCGGCGTGGGCGATGCCGGCGGTGGAGGTGCCCATCAGGACTTCCGCGTCAGGGTACTCCCGGCGGACGGTCTCCATGAGGGCGTGTTCCACATCATTGCGCACCTCAGGCGCGGTGAGGGTCAGCCGGTTGTCGCAGTACACCGGGCTTTTGATGCCGCTGGCCCAGGTAAAGGGCTCGTCCGGGCGGAAGAAAACCGCGTGGATCTCCAGCAGATCCTGGGCAATTTTTTTGGAAATAGCGTCTGAAGTGGTCATATCTGTCACATTGTTACCCATGGTGGGCACCTCCTATGATTTCGTTTAAATCTTGTATTCCGTATTGTTCCATGACCCGGGGCAGATCGGCGATGATGTCCCGGCAGGCGAAGGGGTTTACCAGGTTGGCCGCGCCCACCTGTACCGCCGTGGCCCCCGCCAGCATCAGCTCGATCACATCCTCCGCCGAGGACACCCCGCCCATGCCGATGATGGGGATGCCCACCGCCTCGTAGACCTGGTACACCATCCGCACCGCCACCGGGAAGATGGCCGGGCCGGACAGTCCGCCTGTCTGGTTGGCCAGCACGGGCCGCCGGGTGTTCAGGTTGAGGCGCATGGCCAGCAGGGTGTTGATGAGGCTGATGCCGTCCGCCCCCGCCCCCTCGCAGGCCCGAGCGATGGCGGCGATGTCCGTCACGTTGGGACTCAGCTTCATGTACACCGGCTTGGTGGTGACCGATTTCACCGCCCGGGTCACCTCCGCCGCCATTTCCGGGCTGGTGCCGAAGCTCATGCCGCCGCCGTGGACGTTGGGGCAGGAGATGTTGACCTCCAGCCAGCCAATCTGCTCCTCTTTGTCCAGCAGGGCGCAGGTGCGCACATAGTCATCCACGGAAAAGCCGCCTACGTTGGCCATGATGGGCTTGCGAAAGACGGAGCGCAGCCGGGGCAGCTCCTCGGCGATCACCCGCTCCACCCCAGGATTTTGGAGCCCCACGGCGTTGAGCATCCCGGCGGGGGCGTCCGCGATGCGGGGGGTGGGGTTCCCGAACCTGGGCTCCACGGTGGTTCCCTTGAAGGAAAGTGTGCCCAGGCAGTTGATGTCGTATAGCTCGGCGAATTCATAGCCGTAGCCGAAGGTCCCGCTGGAGGGGATGACCGGATTGTCCAGCCGGATCCCGGACAGCTCCACCTGGGTGCTTACCATAGGAGTTCCTCCTTCGCAAATACCGGGCCGTCCCGGCAGATCCGTTTGCTTCCCGCTTTTGTCTCACAACTGCACCCCATGCAGGCGCCGAAGCCGCAGCCCATCCGCTCCTCCAGGCTCACAAAGCCGGGGGTGGGAGCGGCGGCGCACACCGCCTTCATCATGGGCAGGGGACCGCAGGCGCAGAACACATCATACTGCTCGGGTAGGGCGTCGGTGACAAAGCCCTTCACCCCGGCGCTCCCATCCACGGTGGTGATCACGGTGTCCACGCCCAGGGCGCGGAACTCCTCCTCATAGAAGATGTCGCCTTTGCTGTTGAAGCCCAGCACCGCTGTCGGGGCCTTGCCCTCCGCCAGCAGGGCCTTGGCGAGGCCGTAGAGGGGCGCGACCCCAAGGCCGCCCCCCACAAGCAGGGGGCGCTGCCCGCAGCGCCGCAGGTCGAAGCCGTTGCCCAGGCCGCACAAGAGATCCAGTGTTTGGCCTTCCCGCAGTTCGGCCAGAGCCGCCGTCCCTTTGCCCACGACCTTGAATACAAGGGTCAGGCTGTCCTCATCCCAGTGGCAGACCGAGATGGGCCGCCGCAGAAAGCAGCCGTCCAGTTGGATGTTGACAAACTGCCCCGGCGCGGTGATAGGCCCGGTGTCCCCCGAGAGCCGCAGCTCCCAGACGCCGCGGGCCAGCGCCCTGCGCTGGCAGAGCGTATAAAGTCCCTGTTTCACAGATAAGCCGCCCCCTATTGTTGCCGTATTTTGGGAAATTTCCAAGTTTCCGATACTATATCATAGCCTTTCCCATTTGTAAACCCCAAATTTCACTTGTCCCCGTTCGGTATCTTCGGCCCGCCGCGCCTTCTGACTATCAGCGCCGTTTCAGCCGGTCTGAGTCAATGTGTAACAAAATGTTTACAGAAATTTCAGCGTTGGTTTAAGTTCGTTTCGGGCGCTTCGTGTAGACTAACCACAGCTTTTTTAGCATGAAAGTCAGAAAGGAGAGCGTTATGGATTACCGGCATGAGTGGAAGCACGAGATCAGCCAAGCCGATTTGCTGGCCCTCCGCCAGCGGCTGCGGGCGGTCGCAAACCCGGATCCCCATGCGGTTGACGGCAGATATAAGATACGCAGCCTGTATTTCGACAACGCCGCCGACAAAGCCCTGCGGGAGAAGCTGGACGGCGTCAGCCGCAGGGAAAAATTCCGCATCCGCTATTATAACGGCGATACCTCCGTCATCCGCCTGGAAAAGAAGAGCAAGCTGGGTGGGCTCGGGAACAAGCAAAGCGCCGGCCTCACCGCGGCCCAGGCCCAGGCCATCGCGGACGGCCGCCTGGACTGGATGCCGGGCAGGGAAGAGGGGCTGATCCGCGAGCTGTATGTCAAAATGCGCACCCAGGGCCTGCGGCCCAAAATGATTGTGGATTACATACGGGAACCCTTTGTCTTTGCCCCCGGCAATGTCCGGGTCACCCTTGATTATGACATCCGAGCGGGCCTGCGCTGTTCGGATTTCCTCGACCCGGCCTGCCCCACCATCCCCGCCGGGGATGCCCCCATCATTCTGGAGGTGAAGTGGGATCATTTTCTGCCCGATGTGATCCGTGACGCCGTCCGGCTTCCGGGGCGGCGGGTCACCGCTTTTTCAAAATACGCGCAATGCCGGATCTACGGCTGAGCAAAGGAGAAAACGATGATGACATTCAATGATATTTTTAAGTCCAGCTTTCTGGAAAACGTGTCCGCTGTCAGCCTGTTTGACATGGCGCTGGCCCTTGTCCTGGCCTTTGGCCTGGGTATGTTTATCTTCCTGGTCTATCAAAAGACCTATCAGGGGGTTATGTACTCCTCCAGCTTTGGCGTCACGCTGATTGCCCTGACCATGATTACCACCGTGGTGATCCTCGCCGTGACCAGCAACGTGGTGCTGTCCCTGGGCATGGTGGGCGCTCTGTCCATCGTCCGCTTCCGCACCGCCATCAAGGAGCCGCTGGACATCGCGTTCCTGTTCTGGGCCATCGCCGTGGGCATCGTGCTGGCTGCCGGGATGATCCCGCTGGCTGTGATCGGCAGCGTCATCATCGGGGTGATCCTGCTGGTGTTTGTCAACCGAAAATCCCACCGAAATCCGTACATCGTGGTCATCCAGTGCGACGGCCACAGCAGCGAGCGCGCGGCCACGGCCTACCTTGAGCAGATGACGGAGCGCTGCGTCGTCAAAAGCAAAAGCGCACAGAAAGGCAGCCTGGAGCTGACCATGGAGATCCGACTGAAAAGCGATGATACCGACTTCATCAACACGCTGTCCGACATGGCGGGTGTGAACAGCGCGGTTCTGGTCAGCTACAACGGGGATTACATGGGGTGAGGAGGCGGCCGCGTGTCAACACACAAAAAAATTGACGTCATCTGCGTCGTCGCCATCCTGCTCACAGTAGGGCTGACGGCCCTGTTCATGAACGGCAAGGCCCTTGGCATAACCCCCATGGTAAGCGAGGAGGCCGGCGGGGAGCTGTTTACCGCCAATGATTTGAATGCCGACTGGGACACCTCCTCCGCCACAAAAATCACGCTGTCCGGCAGCGGCGCCAGGATCAGCGGGAACGGGGCCTATGCCCATGACGGGGACGTTTACATCGTATACGATGTAAACGTCCCCGTCATGGGCATAGGCCC
>JAIEFH010000108.1 GCA_029067025.1 Oscillospiraceae bacterium
TTTGCACTCCGCCCGCAAAGCATCCCCTGTTTAAAAGGCTGTAATTTGGTGTCAATCGTTTTTAAATGACGCAGTTACAATATCACGGATTTCCTTCTCATCATCTGCAAAGTAAATCGCGGCCATCCGGCTCACCCCCTTCTTTTTTACTTTAACACAACGCTTACGTTTTTTCCACCTTGCCGCTTGCCGCTCTCACAGAAAAATCGGATGTAATTGCCCCGGTGGGGCAGACTGCTTTGCATTTTCCGCAGCGGATGCATTCAGAATTATTGATATGCTTTGTGACCTCCACCGTCATTGGGCAAGCCTGCTCACACTTCTTACAGTCTACACACTTGATTTTGTCCAATTTCATCTGATAAAAGCTGAAACGGTTGAATAAAGAGTAGAACGCCCCCAGTGGGCAGAAATATCGGCAAAAGGGCCGATGGATCAATACCGATGCCGCTAAGATTGCCATGAGTACCAACAGCTTCCATTCAAACAGCATCCCCGCAGCCTTTCGCAGTTCTGCATTCATGATCAGATTTGGGAGACCTCCGCCCAATGTCCCCGCAGGACAGATGTATTTACAGAAGTACGGCGGGGCGATACCCGCTGTGGTCGTTGCAAACAGCGGGAGAACAATAACCCCCAGCAAAACGAAATACTTTAGACACCGAGCAGGCTTGTCAAGTTTTTGAGACACTGTTAATTTAGGCGCGGGGATTTTATGCAGCAAATCCTGTACCAATCCGAACGGGCACAGCAAACCGCACGCCAGCCGCCCCAGCGCCACCCCAAACAGCATCATCAGCCCCAGTACATAAAAAGGGAAGTGGCGGTTTACGCCGCCAATTACAGTTTGCAGAGAACCAATTGGACACGCCCCAAGCGCACCGGGGCAGGAATAACAGTTCAAGACAGGAACACAGACGGCCTTACTGCCGCCGGTGAATATCTTTCCTTTCTGAAAACCAGCAGCATAACCGTTGAACAGCGCGGTGGCCAGAAGCTGAACCACGCGCTGCTTGGAAATGCGCCGCTTTTTCAGCCTATTCCGATGCACTCCAGGCATATCCTCACCGCCTTTCGTAATACCTCAAATTCCTCATTTCTCAACAATCCAATGACGAGGAACGCAATGGACAGGAGCAGGATACTCCATCTTGCCGCATTAGCTTTCAAGGCTGATTTCATCTTTTCCAATCGTTCGCAATGCACGATTGATGGCCCGTACATAAACCGGCTTCATTCCACTCCCGCCTCCTGCGATGATCCCCATCGGTGCATTCGGTTCCTCCGCTCCTTCTTCAAAAAGATCGTCCATCATGTGTCCGTCCCCCAAAATGCTGCCGCTTCCATCCACAAAAATAGTGGTGGGCAGCGCCATCATTTGATCGCAGAGCGTCTGAAATGCATCATCTCCGGAAATAAGAGTGGTGCCTTTGAAACCAGCCGTTTCTATAATCTTTTTTACGTCATCTTCCGCGCCGATAGCATCAACACATACGGTAATAAGCCCTATGTTGTCAGGGAGTTCCTCTGCCAGTTCCTGCAACTCTGGCATTTCCTCGATGCAGGGTGCGCAAAAGGTTCCCCAGAAGTTGATAAGTGTAATATCTTTTCCAGCAAAATCTTCCTGTGTAAAGCTGCTCCCATCCAGGGCTGTCGCGGAAAACGAAGTAAGCAGCTGCTCAGCAGTGGAGCTGCTCCCTTCTATGGGCAGGTTCTGCGTGGCTTGGGGCATACCACTTTCTTCTCCCTGTTTGCTTGCACACCCTGTCATAAACAGACAGAGAGCAAAAACGAAAGTCAACGCCACTGTAATTGTTTTTCTTGTCTCCATTTTGCATTTTCCTTTCAAATACATCAATTTGTCCCCGCCTTATCGGCTTGGCACATACGTTGCCGCTCCGTGCATTGTTGATCCAGATTTGAAGCGGTGATCCTATTGTAGCTAAAAAACGAAAAGAGTTCCTACTTGGAATTGCCACAATTTTGCCACGGAAATGCCACAAAGGGAGACAAAAGCGGTTTCCATTCTCACCTGGATTCTTGAAATGATGATTTAGAGTTTCACCCCGTCGGCCGCTCATTTATGAATATATACACAGGAATTGGGGGGCGTTATTTTACCTTCTATGTTACAACACCCCAAAAAATTTGATTTAGGCAAAACTTGTGATCTTACTATATATGGTCAAATATTTAAATTCAACTGTATTGCCCTCTCCATCGTCCGTTTCAACGGTCTGCGTGGTGGTGCTGGTGTCTGTGCGGCTGCTCACTTCATTCATCGCCCAAAATAGGTGCGGGTGGCGGTCAGGTTCTTGGTGGAGCTGCCATACCCGGCCACCTCCACGTTCACGGTATCCAGCTTCAG
>JAIEFH010000109.1 GCA_029067025.1 Oscillospiraceae bacterium
TTGTCCGATGTGCTGGGTACCGACAGCGACAGTATTGAAAAGCCCATTGAGGATGACGTGGATCGGGATCTGCTGTTCACTGCCATTACTCGGCTCTCAGAACGGGAACGAGCCATTATTACGATGCGCTTTGGTTTGGATGGCCGGAAGGAGCGCACCCAGAAGGAGGTGGCCGACCAGCTGGGCATCAGCCAGTCCTACATCTCCCGGTTGGAAAAGCGCATTATTGACCGGCTGAAAAAGGAGATTTTACGGATGATGTAGCCTCAGAAGTTTAGAAGTGAGAAGTCCATCGAAAGAGGTCTGACGATAAAAAATATAGCCCGCCCTGCCACCGTATGAAAGAGCGCCCATCGGAAATACTGATTTTGAATCCATTCCGAGTAGTGAGGTGTCTGTGGTGCAGGGCAAGGTAGAGATATGCGGGGTCAATACCGCCAAGTTGAAGGTGCTGAAAAGCGAGGAGAGCCTGGAGCTGCTGCGCCGGGCCAGGGCGGGGGATATGCAGGCCAGGGAGGAGCTGATTTCCGGCAACCTGCGGCTGGTATTGTCGGTCATCCAGAAGTTTGCCGGCAGGGGAGAGAACGTGGACGATCTGTTCCAGGTGGGCTGCATCGGCCTGATTAAGGCCATTGACAACTTCAATATTGATATGGATGTGCGGTTTTCCACCTATGGAGTGCCCATGATCGTGGGGGAGATCCGCCGCTATCTTCGGGATAACAGCGCCATCCGGGTTTCGAGATCAGTGCGTGATACCGCTTACCGGGTACTCCAGGCCAAGGAGAAGTATATGGCGGAGCACCAGAAGGAGCCGACTGTGGATGAAATCGCCCAGATTTTGGAGCTGCGCCGGGAGGATGTGGTGATGGCGCTGGACGCGGTGGTGGATCCGGTTTCTCTGTTTGAGCCGGTGTATTCCGACGGCGGCGACACAGTATGCGTCATGGATCAGGTAAAGGACAAAAAAAATACCGACGAGGCGTGGCTGGAGCATATCGCCCTGGGGGACGCCATCAGCAAGCTGGATGAGCGGGAGCAGCGCATTTTGGCCCTTCGCTTTTTTCAGGGCAAGACCCAGATGGAGGTATCCGCCGAGGTGGGTATCTCCCAGGCCCAGGTATCGCGTCTGGAAAAAAACGCGCTGAATCGGATACGGAAAGAGCTGTAAAGGAAAAAACGTATACACAAAGTGCCCCGCAAATCCACTCAAAGGATTGCGAGGCACTTTTGATTGAAATCACTTTGTCAGGTACTTTTCCACATAGCACTGCTCGATCACTTTTTTCCCCAGCAGAGTGATGGCCTGTGTCGGGCACCTGTTAGCGCAGCGATAGCACATGGTGCATTGATTTCCCGGCTTTGCGTGGTTCTCTTCCGCATCCAGAGAGATGTTTTTCATGGGGCAGAGTTGTACACATTTGCCGCAGCCGATACATTTTTCAGCGTCGATCTTCAGCTTGTCAGAATAGCTTTGGGTCTTATGATAGAAATAGAGCCGCTGGCCAAACAACCCCATGAGAAAGGAAAGTGCGCCCAGACCTTCCTGAGGGGGGCGGCCCTTGGTAAAAGCATTTGCCGCCTGTTCTATTTTCAGCTCCGCTTCTTTGACAAGCTGCTGATTTTTGCTCAGCGGTCTTTTTAGCATTGGCTCATCACAAATGCTGTCCGGCATTTTCAAGTGCAGTCCGCCTGTTATGACCGCGCCATATTTACGAAGCAGGCGGGCCAGAGTCCCGGTGCCATCCCCGCTGAACAGTCCCATGGTTGCGATAATAAATATACGTTTGCCATGCCATAACTCACGATTGTCCACTACAAAATCTCTCAATATTTTTGGAAGATTGCTGTATTGAACAGGGAATCCAATCACAAGCTCCTGATGGTCTTTGAGTTTACATATAATATCCGGCTGTTCAATCGAAACTGCTGGGGCATCAAAGCCGCATTTATGTAAAAACACTTCTGTACAGTATTTTGAATTTCCTGTTCCGCTAAAATAAATTCCAAGCATTTATCTGCCTCCACCTCGTAGAAAAGGGCGGTATACGCTGTATACCGCCCTTGGTGCTTATTATGAGAGAAAGAGAAGAGAGCCAAGTCCCTTACTTCGCCAGCTTCGCGATCTCCTCGGCAAAGTTCTCCTGCTTCTTCTCGATGCCTTCGCCCTTCTCGAAGCGCACAGCGTCCTTCAGAGTGACGGTGCCGCCCAGCTTCTTGGCCGCGGAGGCGGCATAGTCCCCCACAGTGCCCTCGAACACGTCGCTGCGGACAAAGGTCTGCTGGAGCAGGCAGTTCTCGGCGTAGAACTTGTTCAGCTTGCCGGCCACGATATTCTCCTTGACCTTGTCGGGCTTGCTGGCCATCTTGGGATCGTTGGCCATCTGGGCCAGGAGGATCTTCTTCTCCTCGTCCAGAACTTCCTGGGTGACCTGGCTCTTGTCCAGGAAGCGGGGGTTCAGGGCCGCGATCTGCATGGCCATGTCCTTGCCGATCTCAGTGGCGTCGATGCCGCCGGTGACCTCCAGGTTGACCATGACGCCGATCTTGCCGCCGGCGTGGATATAGGGGACGGAAACGCCGTCCGCGAAGCGGGCGAAACGGCGAACCTTGATGTTCTCGCCGATGACCAGCACCATCTCCTGCTGCTGCTGGGTGACGGTCAGGTCAGTGCCGTTGTACTTGCACTCCATCAGCGCGTCCAGGTCGGCGGGGGCGCAGGCGGCCACAGTGGCGGCCACACCCTTGACGAAGTCCACGAACTTCTCGTTCTTGCCCACGAAGTCGGTCTCGGCGTTGACCTCGACCACCACGCCCACGCCGTCAATGTCGGCGGCGTAAGCCATGCCCTCGGCGGCGATGCGGCCGGCCTTCTTGGCGGAAGCGGCCAGGCCCTTCTCGCGCAGCCACTCGATGGCCTTGTCCATGTCGCCGTCAGAGGCGGCCAGAGCCTTCTTGCAGTCCATCATGCCCACGCCGGTCATTTCGCGCAGATTCTTTACATCCTGAGCAGTAATTGCCATAATATCGTTACCTCCAAATATAATTGTAAAAGAAGGCGCCCGCCCGCGTGGGCGGGCGCTTAGGTGTTGAAACGCTCAGCCAGGGTAGGGGATACGCTTACTCAGCGGCGGGAGCGGGCTCCTCAGCCGTCTCAGCGGCGGGGGCGGCGTCTACGCCCTGGCGGCCCTCCTGCACGGCGTTGGCCATGACAGAGGAGATCAGCTTGATGGCGCGGATAGCGTCGTCGTTGCCGGGGATGACGTAATCGATCTCGTCAGGATCACAGTTGGTATCCACGATGGCCACGATGGGGATGTTCAGCTTGCGGGCCTCGTTGATGGCGTTGCGCTCCTTGCGGGGGTCAACCACAAACAGGGCGCCGGGGAGCTTCTTCATCTCGACCACGCCGCCGAGATACTTCTCCAGCTTGCTGATCTCGCCCAGCAGCTTCATGACTTCCTTCTTGGGGAGCATATCGAAGGTGCCGTCTTCCTGCATCTTCTTGAGCTGGTTCAGGCGATCCACGCGGGTGCGCATGGTCTTGAAGTTGGTCATCATGCCGCCCAGCCAACGGGCGTTGACGTAGTACATACCGCAGCGGGCGGCCTCTTCGCGGATGGCGTCCTGGGCCTGCTTCTTGGTGCCCACGAACAGCAGGGACTGGCCGTTGCCGGACATCTCCTTCACGAAGTTGTAGGCTTCCTCCAGCTTCTTCACGGTCTTCTGCAGGTCAATGATATAGATGCCGTTGCGCTCCGTGTAGATGTAGGTGGCCATTTTGGGGTTCCACCGGCGGGTCTGGTGGCCGAAGTGCACGCCGGCCTCCAGCAGCTGCTTCATAGATACGACTGCCATTGATTTTTCCTCCTAAATTTGGTTTTTACCTCCGAAAGCTTCATTTTTCCCACCCACCTTCCGGGAAGGCACCGGGCGAAAAATCGGCTCTCGTGCGGAATGCCTGGATATTTTACCACAAGCCATGGGGGAACGCAAGTATTTTTTCACCAATTTCTTGAGAAAAAGTCAGCGTCCCCGGCGCTCTCGGCGGGCCTGCGATCTGCCGTCCACTAGGATGATGTCCTCCCCAAACCGTTTGACAGCCGACCAGGGGAATACCGCGTCCGGCTCCCGGCCCAGCAGACCCAGCAGGCGGGGCCGTCCTTTCACCACGACGCTCTCAATGGCACCCCGCTCCGGGTTAAGCTCTATGTCGCCCACGAACCCGTACCGGGTGCCGTCGGCGATGTCAATGACCTCTTTATATTGCAGATCGGCAATGCGGCAGATCATAGTATGCCCTCCTTTTTCCTTTGCCATCAATATATGAGGTGAAGCAGACCGGCAATCCGCGCTATGGGAAAAATACATGGAAAATTTTCATTTAACCTCTAGGCAAAAGGAAGGTTTTCCAGTATAATACTGTCTATGTACAGAATTAAACCACGGGACGGGAGAGGATGAGAGTCATGAGCGAGTTGAAATACAAGCGCGTGCTGCTGAAGGTAAGCGGCGAGGCGCTGGGCGGCGAAGCTGGCCGGGGCTTGGACTTCGACGTGATTGAAAAGGTGTGCGACGTGGTGGCCCGCTGCGCCAGGGAAGGCGTCCAGGTGGGCATCGTGGTGGGCGGTGGAAATTTCTGGCGCGGTTTGAAGGACGGCAAAGGGATGAGCAACCGCACCCGGGCCGACCATATGGGAATGCTGGCCACTTCCATCAACTGTCTGGCCTTGGCTGACGTGCTGGAAAATAAGGGGGTTGATGTGCGGGTGCAGACCGCCATCGAGATGCATTCCATCGCTGAACCTTATATCCGCTCCCGGGCCGTCCGGCATTTGGAGAAGGGCAGAGTGGTCATCTTCGGCTGCGGCACCGGCAGCCCCTTCTTTTCCACCGACACCGCCGCGGTGCTCCGGGCGGCGGAAATCAACGCAGACATCATCCTGCTGGCCAAGAACGTGGACGGCGTGTACAGCGCCGACCCGGTGAAAGATCCAAATGCGGTGAAGTACGACAGCATCACCTACGACGATGTGCTGGCCCAGCGCTTGGGCGTGATGGACTCCACCGCCACATCCCTTTGCATGGACAACAACATCCCCATCATCCTCTTTGCGCTGAAAGACCCGGAGAATATCCTCCGTGTGGTACACGGGGAGAAAATAGGTACAATTGTGAAAGACATAGGAGGAAACGATCATGACTGATTTCTGCAAGACCTACGATGAAAAAATGGGCAAGACCATCGAAGTGGTGAAGGGGGACTTTGCCAGCGTCCGGGCGGGCCGGGCCAACGCCGGCGTGCTGGATCGCATCCAGGTGGAATATTACGGCACTCCCACC
>JAIEFH010000011.1 GCA_029067025.1 Oscillospiraceae bacterium
GTAGCCACCCTCATCGGCAGCTTCGCGGACATCTGGTGTCTGGCCGGAGGCAAGGACGTTTTAGTTGCCACCGCCAACGCCACCTGGACCTCCTTTGACCTGGATTTGAGCGGCGACGTGGCCGATCTGGGGGCGGTCAAGGAACCCAACCTGGAGGTGCTGCTGGCCGCGCGGCCCGATCTGGTTATCGGCAGCGTCTCCACCGAGGCCGATTTGAAGCTGGAGTCCACCCTGACCCAGGCGGGCATCCCGGTGGCCTATTTTGACGTGGACGGCTTTGACGACTATCTGCGGATGTTGGAGATCTGCACCCGCCTCACCGGACAAGGGGAAAACTATGCCCGTTACGGTGAGGATGTCGCCGCCCAGGTGGAGGGAGCCATTGCCCGTCAGGACGGCTCGGCGCCCCGGGTGCTGTGTATGCGGGCCACTGGCTCGTCCTGCAAGGTCAAGGGCAGCGAGGGCACCGTGCTGGGGGAGATGCTGGCCGCGCTGGGCTGCGTCAACATCGCCGACAGCGACGCCTCCCTGCTGGAGGAGCTGAGCCTGGAGGCCATCATCGCCGCCGACCCGGACTATATTTTCGTGGCCCTCCAGGGCTCCGACCCCACCAAGGCCATGGCTACGCTGGAGGCCACCCTGCTGTCTAACCCTGCCTGGGAAAACCTGACCGCCGTCAGGGAGGGCCGCTTCTACACCATGGAGCAGGCCCTTTACAACCTGAAACCGAATGCACGCTGGGGGGAAGCCTATGAAAAGCTGGCGGACATCCTCTATCCACAAGGCCAATAAAGCGCTGGTCTGGGCGGCTCTGGGCGGGCTGGCCGCGCTGGCCGCCGTGCTGAGCCTCTGCCTGGGGGCGGTGCCCGTCAGCCTGGGCGACACCTTGCGCGCCCTGCTGGGGCGGGGGGAAGGCCCCCAGGCCCAGATCATCCTCTACGCCCGGCTGCCCCGGACCTGCGGCTGTCTGCTGGCCGGGATGGCCCTGGCTGTGGCCGGGACGGTGATCCAGGCGGTGCTGAGCAACCCCATGGCCGCGCCCAACATCATCGGCGTCAATGCGGGAGCCGGCCTCATGGTGGCCCTGCTGGGGGCCATAGCCCCCACAGCCGCGGCCTTCATCCCGCTGGCCGCGTTTTTTGGGGCGCTGGCGGGGGTGATGCTGGTGCTGTTCATCGCGGAGCGCACCGGCGCCTCCAAGCTCACCCTCATCCTGGCGGGCATGGCGGTATCCGCCATCTTCTCCGCCGGCATCGACGCGGTGGTCACCTTCGTGCCCGACGCACTGCTGGGCTATTCGGACTTCCGCATCGGCAGTCTGGCCAACCTGACCATGGCAAAGCTGGCCCCCGCCTTTTGGGTCATCCTGCCCGCCGTTGCGCTGGTGCTGTCCCTGGCGGGGGAGCTGGACGTGCTCATGCTGGGCCGGGACGTGTCCCAGAGCCTGGGCCTGCGGGTGAAGCCCATGCGGCTGCTCCTGCTGGCGCTGGCCGCCGCCCTGGCGGGGGCCGCCGTCAGCTTCTGCGGCCTGTTGGGCTTTGTGGGGCTCATCGTGCCCCACATCATGCGCCGTCTGCTGGGGGAGGAGAGCCGCATCCTCATCCTGGGCTCCGCTTTGGGGGGCGCGGCCATGCTCACCGTCTGCGACCTGTTGGGCCGGGTGCTGTTCGCCCCTTACGAACTGCCGGTGGGCATCGTGCTGTCCTTTGTGGGCGGGCCCTTCTTCATCTTCCTGCTGCTGAAGCAGAGAGGGGGTCGCATCCATGATTGAGCTGAGGGGCCTGTGGTTGGGCTACGGCAGGCAGGCCGTGCTGAGCGGCGTGTCCATGGAGCTGACGCCGGGAAAAGTCCTTGCTCTGCTGGGCCCCAACGGCTGCGGCAAGAGCACCCTGCTGAAAACCATTTTGGGTCTCCAGCCCAAACTGGGCGGGGAGATTCTGGTGGACGGAACGCCCTCCGATCAAATCACTCCCCGGCAGCTGGCCCAGAAGGTGACCTATCTGGCCCAGTCCCGGAACACGCCCAATATCTCCGCCCGCCGTATGGTACTCCACGGCCGCTTTCCCTACCTCTCTTACCCTCGCCGCTACCGAAAAGAGGACTACGAGATGGTGGAAAAGGCCCTGCAGTGGGCGGACGCCGCCGCCTTTGCCGACCGCTCCATGGAGGAGCTCAGCGGGGGCCAGCGGCAGAAGGTCTATCTGGCCATGGCCCTGGCCCAGGACACCGAGACCATCCTGATGGACGAGCCCACCACCTTCCTGGACGTGGCCCACCAGTTGGAAGTCATGGCCACCGCCCGCCGTCTGGCGGGGGAGGGCAGGGCGGTGCTCATGGTGCTCCACGACCTGTGTCTTGCCCTGCGCTGGGCAGATGAGATTGCGGTAGCCGCCGAAGGGAGCCTGCTCTTCCGGGGGGCGCCGGAGGAGGCATTTAAATCGGGCATTCTGAACCGGGCATTTGGCGTCCGGCTGGCCCGGGTCATGACGGAGGGCGGCTGGCAGTACTATTATCAGTGACGGAGGGGAAAGCGTATGGCGTATTTTCCGTTTTTTGTGGAGCTTGACCGCCAGGAGGGCCTCATCGTGGGCGGCTCCACCGTGGCACAGCGCAAAATTGAAAAGCTGCTGCCCTATGGGCCCCGGCTGACGGTGTGCGCCCCGGATATTTCCCCGTCCATCCGGGCGATTCCCGGCCTGTCGCTGCTGGAGCGGCCCTTCACCCCGGAGCTTTTGGAGGGCAAAGCTTTTGTCATTGCCGCCACGGACGACCCTGGGCTGAACCACCGCATCTCCGGGCTGTGCCGGGAACAGCGGATCCCGGTGAATGTGGTGGATGACCGGGACTACTGCTCCTTCCTGTTCCCCGCCCTGGTCAAGCGGGGCAGCCTCAGCGTGGGTATTTCCACCGGCGGGGCCAGCCCTACCGGTGCGATTTATTTAAAAAAACAGATCGACGCCATGGTCCCGGAGCGGTTCGGGGAGATCTTGGCCTATTTGGACGGCACACGGGATTTGGCCAAAGAGGCGCTCCCCGACGAGGCGGCCCGGAGCAGGTTTTTTGCCGCCCTGTTCGCCGCCTGCATGGAAAAAGGCGGGCCGCTGAGCGGGGAGGAGACGGAGGAAATTTTGAAGCCGTATCAGGAAGGAGCGGACGGCCATGGATCACATGGGTAAGGTCTATCTGGTGGGGGCGGGCTGCGGAACAGCCGACCTCATCACCCTGCGGGGGCTGCGGCTGCTGCAAAGCTGCGACGTGGTCATCTATGACGACCTCATCGACAAAGCGCTGCTGCGGGAGGTTCCTAGCCACGCCCAGGTCATCTACATGGGCAAGCGCCAGGGGGACAAACACTCCGCAAGCCAGGAGGACATCTGCGCCAAGCTCATTCAATACGCCCAGGAGGGCAAAGCGGTGGTGCGCCTCAAGGGGGGCGACCCCTTCGTCTTTGGCCGCGGCGGAGAAGAGCTGATGGCCCTGGAGGGGGCGGGCGTCCCCTGTCAGGTGGTGCCCGGCATCACCTCCGCCCTGGCGATCCCGGCCATGGCGGGTATCCCCGCCACCCACCGGGGGCTGAGCCGGAGCGTCCACATCGTCACCGCCCACACAGCGGACACCGGGGACGGCCTGCCGGAATACCTGGATGACCTGGCCCGTCTGCCCGGGACGCTGGTGTTCCTCATGGGCCTGTCCCGGCTGGAACAGATCGCCCAGCGGCTGATGAACGCGGGAAAGCCGGAGGGCACCCCCGCCGCCGTCCTGTCTGGGGGAAATTCGCCCCACCCCGCCGCCGTCCGGGGAACGCTGGCGGACATCGGGGAAAAGGCCCGCGAGGCAAATGTCCAGCCCCCGGCGGTCATTGTGGTAGGGGAGGTGGCCGGCCTGAATTTGTCCTCGCCCATGGCCGCCCCGCTGGAGGGGGTCACGGTGGGTCTGTCCGGGTCGGAACCCATGACAAAAAAGCTGAGCGCGGCCCTGGAGCCCTTGGGGGCCAGAACTTTTATCGCCCAGCAGTCTGTGATTCAGGAGCTGCCCCTGCCCATCAAGCTGGACAGCCTGTGCGACGGGAATCCCCGCTGGCTGGTGTTCACCAGCGCCAACGGGGTCAAGGAATTCTTCCGGCGGCTGAAGGGGGAGCGGGTGGATCTGCGGCGGCTGTGGCCCTGCCGCTTCGCCGTCATCGGCGCGGCCACCGGCAAGGCGCTGTTCGCCCAGGGCTTCCGGGCCGACCTCTGCCCAGAGACCTACACCACCGCCGCCCTGGCCCAAGCCCTGCTGGACACCGTCCCGCCCCAGGAGGACATTGTCCTGCTGCGCTCCCGGCTGGGCTCGGAGGAACTGTTCCAAACCCTTTCGGCGGCGCGCACTGTGCGGGACATCCACCTCTATGACGCTGTCCCCGCCCCCTTGACGGAGGCGGAGGAGTGGCTGGAGCGGGCGGACTACCTGGTCTTTACCAGCGCCGGCGGGGTCAAGATGTTCCTGGAGCAACAGGGGAGTGTTCCCCCGCGGGCCAAGTGCGTCTGCATCGGCGAGGTGACCGCCGCCGCCCTGGCCCGCAACTGGGACGGAACTCCGATTCTCGCCCAAAGCACCTCTGTAGAGGGGATCGCGGTGGCCATTTTGTCACATCACACGGGCTGAACGGCCCTGCGCCCCACAGCCCGGTGCGGTATGCTCTGCCTTTTGCGCCGTGCTGACTGTGGCGCCAACGATAAAGCAGATGAATAGTCATGTGATGCACATCGAGTGTGTTTGCCAACTGTCGTTCAGACAGACCGTCAAAGTACAGGACACAGATTATATCCTGATCAGACTTGGGTTATTTGAAAAGGGCGGCCAGGCTCTCGGTATAGGGGGCGCGGCAAATGCCCTTCTCAGTGACAATGCCGGTAATCAGGCTGTGGTCGGTGACATCGAAGGCGGGGTTATAGCACTTCACCTCAGGCAGAGCCATGGGTTCTGCATACCATTTCTCCCGGATCTCGTCCGGATCCCGCAGCTCAATGGGGATGTGATCCCCATCGGGGCAGTTCAGGTCGATGGTGGAGGTGGGGCCCAGCACATAGAAGGGGATGCCGTAGTGCTTGGCCAAGATGGCCAAGCCGCTGGTGCCGATCTTGTTGGCGGCGTCGCCGTTGGCGGCCACCCGGTCACAGCCCACGAAGCAGGCCTGCACCCAGCCGCTCTTCATGACGATGGACGCCATATTGTCGCAAATCAGCGTCACGTCGATGCCCGCCTTTTGCAGCTCATAGGAGGTGAGGCGTGCACCCTGGAGCAAGGGGCGGGTCTCGTCGGAGAACACCTTGAACGCCATGCCCCGTTCCCTGCCCAGAAACAGAGGGCCTAAGGCGGTGCCATACCGAGAGGTGGCCAGGGGGCCGGCATTGCAGTGGGTGAGTACCCCGTCGCCGTCCTTGATGAGGGTCAGGCCGTACTCCGAGATGGCCCGGCACATGGCAATGTCCTCCTCATGGATGGCCAGGCACTCCTTGCCCAGCAGCTCCAGCAGTTCGGGCACGGTTCGATCAGCGTTGGCCTTCACCACGCCCTCCATCCGCTCCAACGCCCAGCTTAGGTTCACTGCGGTGGGGCGGGAGGAGTTGAGGTATTCTTTCTGTTCATGGAATCTGGCGGCAAAGGCGGCGGTGTTGGTGAGATCCCACTGGCAGGCCAGGGCGTAGATGCTGTAGCCAGCGCAGATACCGATGGCTGGCGCGCCGCGAACCTGAAGGAGCTTGATGGCGTCGTACATCTCCTCCGGCGTGCGCAGGGTCAGGTATACCGTCCGATTGGGCAGCTGGGTCTGGTCAATAATGACCACGCTTTTTCCGTCGTCTCCCAGGCGTACGTTGTCAATATGGGTCACTTGCTGAAGCTGGTCGAGCATAAAAACCACTCCTGACTATAAAATTTGGCAGACGCCCCGCATACAGGTGGATCAAAGGAATCTGGGCCGTGATGGCGGCCACGGTCAGCTCCGTTTGTCGGCCAGCTTCTGGTAGAAGCCGGTCATGGAACGCAGAGTGTCCGCCTGTTCCCGGGTGATCTCCACACCGCCCCCCAGCTGGGAGACGTAGTAGTATACTTTGGCGGTCTGCTCCACCGTCTCCAGCCGGTCAAAGGCGGCCAGGAGGGTGGGTCCCCAGGCAAGTGCGCCATGATTGGCCAACAGCACAGCGTTATGGCTGTGGACAAAGGGCCGCACACTTTCCGGTACCTCGTTGGTGGAGAGCATGGCGAATTCGGTGACAGGAATCTCCCCTAACCCCGCCACCATCTCGGACAAATACCGCTCTTTCAGGGGGCGGCGGCAGATGGCAAACGCTGTGGAGATGGGCGGATGCGCGTGGACCACGCTCATAACGTTATCCCGCTCCCGGTAGACCATCAGGTGCATCTTACTTTCAGAGGAGGGGTGGCGCTCCCCGTCCAGGATATTGCCTTGAAGATCACACAAAACCAGCATCTCCGGGGTCATCCGGCCCTTGCCAACCCCGGAGGGGGTAATGAGGATCCTGTCCGGGGCTACCCGGACAGACACGTTCCCGTCATTACTCACTACATAGCCCCGGTCGTAGAGCAGACGGCAGACCTGGCAGATTTCTTCGCGGATTTGCTCATAGCGTTCCATCAACTCACCAATCTTCCTTTTTAGATTTCTTTACCAATGTCATCTGTATAGGATTTGCAAAATCCAATCAAAGCAAGGTTAATATATTGATTTTTATTTATTTTTCACGAGTGTATTATAAGACCGTCAAAAATGCAAGTGATTTTTCCACAAATTCCTGGGAAGTTTGACAAGACTTCTGCGAGAAAGAAAGAGCGGCTAATGTGGCAAAAATGCTTTTCTGCTTTCAAAAAGCGGGGAAAACAAAGGGACTGTCATTCGCCCTTCGGGCAAACGACTAATCTCGTGGGCCGGTCTTTGGCCGGCTTAGGGCTGGGCCGCCAAAGGCGGCCTAACGCCGGCGGCCTTCCGGCCACCCGGCGAACGACCTATGGCAGTCCACAGGACTGCCTGATACCCAAAAGTAAAAGGACTGCCATAGGCAGTCCTTTTACTTTTGGCGCGGAAGGAGGGATTTGAATTATCAAGGGCCTGTAAAATCGCGTGTGCCCATGCCCGAAACCCGTTGCGGCGCAACGGGTTTCGTTTCTGCTGTGTGCATTGCTGTATGTGGCTGTGTAATCTGTAAAGGGAAAAAATAAGGGAAAACTTTTGGGCAAAGAAGCAGGGCCGGGGTAGCCATTCCCCAGCCCTGCTGTTGTCACTCAGGAAAAACCTCTGACAGGTCGATCACGCAGCCCTCCAGGACGTTCACTTTCATTTTGTCCCCGGCTGTGCCGAATTCCTTCGCAGAATAGCGGCCATCCTCCAGGACGAAGGATTGCACGTCCTTGTTGGTCGGGTCTACGATCCAGTACTCCCGCACCCCGGCTCGCTGGTAGAGGTTAAACTTTGTCATTCGATCATGCCGCCTGGTAGAGGGGGATAGGATTTCCACCACCATGTCCGGGGCCCCCTTGCAGCCCATATTGTCCAGCTTAGAAGGGTCGCACACCACGGTAATGTCCGGCTCCACCATTGTGTCCACGTCCTCCGGGCTGTCCCCGTCCTCTTCGAACAGCCGGACGGCAAAGGGAGCGTGATAGACCTTACACTTTTTTCCCTTCAGATACTCGCGGAGCTGGCCGAACAGTTCCCCGCTGATTTCCTGGTGGGCCCTGGACGGTGGCGGGGACATCATAAAGACCTCCCCGTTGATGATCTCCGCCCGCTCATCCTCACTCCATGCGAGTGCGTCTGCGAAAGTGTATCGCGTGTTTTCTGCTGGCAATGCCATCAATATCACTCCCTTGCTATTTTACGCCACATGGCGCCCGCTTCATACATCGCCCGCTATGCCCCCTCAGAGGCCACAGGAGCGGCCCCATCCCTTTCCATGGCCTCGGATATGGCCCGGTTAATAAAGCCGTTCACAGATTCGCTGTGGGCCTCTGCGTGGGCCTTTATTTCATCCAACCTTCCTTTTGCCATTGTCAGGCCAAACCGGTCATATTTAGCCTTTACATACTTTGTGACGGCTTTCTGCTGGGCTTTCGATACAGGCATCCATAGTCCTCCTTTTGGCCGGGAGCGCCAAAAATTGCGCTCCCTTCCCCCAGTATAGTCATATTATACCCCACTTATCTATTAACGTCAATATGCAATATTCACAATATATTAACGTTAATATTGTATAGTATGCCACTTGATATATTAGCGTTAATATGTTATTATAATATCACAGCAAGGGAGAACACCACAAGCGAGGGAACCGGGAAACGCATTCCAAGTAGGCCGACAGGTGCGAACGACTCACGCCCCGGCTCCCACCGCAAACTGAAAGGAGATCACACCATGAGCATGAACGAGATCGAGGTCAAGTGCCGGGAGCTGCGCCAGCTCCAAAACCTGGTGGCTGAAGCGGAGCAGGAGATGGAAGCTATCAAGGACGCCATCAAGGCCCAGCTCACCGCCCAGGGGCTGGACGAGCTATTCGCCGGGGAGTACGCGGTATCATGGAAGCCAGTGAAGTCCTCCCGGGTGGATACTGTGGCCCTGCGCAAGGCCATGCCGGACGTGGCCCAGGCGTTCACCAAGACCACCACCACGCGCCGATTCTGCGTGGCATGAGAAGGGGAAAGCCCCTTCCCGTGCTCCGCGCCCGCTCGTTTCGGCCTATTGGAGAAATGGCCACCGTCGGCGGTGGTCGCGTGTATGGGCACGAACTGGCGCCAGTACCATCCTTTCCGGGCCGGCCAAAATTTTTAGTTTTCTGTTGCAAAATGCTTGAAATTGTATATAATAACAATTGGTTAGGGGGTGACGCCAGCCCAAAGGTATGCTCCTTTACCCTGTGAGAGTTGTTGAGGCCGACTCTCATTAATGAGGCGCAACCTCCGCTATGTGGGTGGGGGAGGCGTCTCATTTCTTTTGGCAAGGCAATTATGGCCGCTTTTCAAAATCACACGCGCCTGGGCTTTTGCCCCTCCCGGTTAAATCGTCCAAAGTGACGCTGAAGTAATCCGCAATGGCCAACAGGACGGGCAAAGTTGGTGTCCGATCCCCGCTCTCATATCTGGCCACGGCATTTTTCCCCAGACCGCACAGCTGGGACAAGGTACGCTGACTGACGCCCGTTTTCTGAGCTGCTTTAAGCGTGCCGGGAATTCCTCGCACATCTTAACCCCTCCCTGTGAGATACCCCCGCAATGGCCGTGATGTGCGCGGGTGTCTTAGCTGCTTCAGCGCCTCACCTTCCCACTTCCGTACTATCTCCGGCTGAACGCCCATTTCGGCGGCTATGGCGCTGGAGGTCTGCCCCCGGTAGAATCTGCGCTGGATGATATTCCGACAGTGCGCCGGCAGCCGCCCCAGTGCTGTGCCCAACTCAGCGCGGAGCCGTGTCCGGTACTGGCATTCCTCCACCCGCTCGAAGTCCAGGGTAGATACTGGGTCGGCAATGTACTCCCTCAGCGTGGCCCCGTCCTCATCGTCCCCCATGGGCACATCCAGGCTTCCAGCCCGGTGCAGTGGATCTTGCGCCTGTTTACGGCTGCGATACCCTCCAGCTTCGGCAAAGGTGGTTTTGAGATGCAGGGCCAGCCACCCGATGAACGAGCCCCCAGCCTCCGGGTCAAAGGATTCCACGGCGGCCACCAGGGCTATATAGCCGCTGTCGTAGAGATCCCCGAACTCCACCCCGCCAAAGCCGCCTGTGGCCGCCATTCGGCGGTTGGCCTGTTTTGCCACGAACCGCTCCACCTGGGCCCACAGCTGGGGAAAATGCTCCCGCTCCCCTTCTGGATCAGTACCGCCAATTCCTCGTTGTTCATTGCGTTTTCGGCCTCCCTGTGGTAGAATGTGGGTGACAACAGCACATCCCACCATGGGGGCTGCTTCGGCGGCTCTTTTTTTGCGCTGGGCATGGAAACAGCGCCCGGTTTATCGAGCGGGCGTGGATTCCAGCTGGCCGGTCAGGCTGGGTATTGCTATAACGCGCGCGGGTACGCGCCCGCGTTGTGGGTCAAGAAATGGACTGGGGATATAATACCAGACCAGAGTGCCATTGTGGAGGGGTTTTCTTCATTTTCTCCATACCCGATTCTAAAGTTATACTTGGTTTCAAGCCTGATTTTGCGGGGCCGGTATTCCGTTGTGCCGCTGGCCGTGCCTTTGACCGGCGGTGAAGCTCATTTTCTGGGGGTTGGGTGATGGGAGCCTGTACTTTATGTAGCAGTAGCTTCCATATTCTGTAATCTTCTCTTCTTTCTCCAGAATATGGCAGCCGGGAGGGGCGGCCAGGGTGGTATCATCCGGCACATAACAGGACTGTACATCGGGATTTCTCAGGTTCCGGCTGCGCGTCCACATCTGAGCGCCCACCGGGCGGCCCTCAACACTCTCTTTGGTGATGTACATGGCCAGCGCCGCAAGGTCGTTTTCATCGATCTGCTCCACGTCCACGATATCGCCATAGGGCCACAGGCTGCGGATGACCTCGATATCCCGCCCCACGGCATTCAGCACAAGGTGGTGATGCAAGCGGGCCTCCCCGTGCCTTTCCTCCGTGGTGTAGATATAGCGCAACACCTGGCCCCGTAAGGCCCGGTGCTTACGCAGATTTTTGATGAATTGCCGGACGCACTTCACAGCCCCGGCCCGCTTTACTGGAAGATCTGCGTCCCGGTATGTAAGAGTGACGAACAGATCCCGCCCGGTGAAGTTTGCCGCGATCAGCATTTCCAGCTTCCCCCGGGCGGTCTTATCGTTCATGGCCTTTTGCGCGGCGGCGGTCATGCGAGACTTTTCCGCCCGCGCCCGCTCGCCGTCCCGGGGCTCTGGAGCCGTATAGAGGATCGTTTTCACCAGGCGGCCCGCCTTGATGGTTTTCATTCGTTTCGCCATGGCCAGCGCCCCGCTCAGTGTGCGGTACCGGCCCGCTGCTCCGCTTTCGCCGTGCGGTACCCTTTTGCGCGGCCATAATCAAAAGCCATACAGATAGCCCCTGAGACGTCATCAGCTGTCATATGTTTCAATTCCAACAGCTCAACAACGGTCATCTGGTACGGTGTCCCACGGGGAAATTTACCGCCGGTGCGGTCTATGTACCGCTGGATCTTCTCAATTTCGGTCATGGCCGCGCCCCATTCTTGCGAATTCTACCAAAGCAGCGGTGTCATGATCCCGCTGGAATTTTCGACCCTGCCGCCAGACCTCGGCCAGGGCACAGGCTGTCATAACCTTAGGGGACATATACAATGGGCTCCCCGGCTGTAGGTGGGTATACCGCACGTTTCGCCGCAACTCCTTCAAAAAAATCGCTTTTGCGGCTTGCACCTCCAGAAAAGAGGGGTTCAGATCGAGCTTCTCAGGTAATGCGCAATTCATACTTGACAATGCCTCCTGTTCTCATGTAAACTGGAGGCGGAAGCAGTGCCAGCCAAAGCCTGTTCCGCCCTGCCGTCTCGGTGCTCCAACACCGGGGCGGCTTCTTTTTGTCCTCCTGCCTTGGCCCGTACCCACTCCGCCAGCAGTTCCCGGGAGATCAAGCGGCGGCTGCCCACTGTCAGCGTGGGGAAGCCCTCCTGGTGGATCAGGTTATACATGGTGTGCCGGGATATGCCCAGGGCCCGCGCCGCCTCTGTGACGCTGTATGTAAGCTCCGCCACGGGTCACTGCCTCCCTTCCTGCCACGCAATCAGCGCGGCCCGCAGTGTGCCGTAAGTGTGGCCACGGTAGTACCATAGACCCCTATAGAATTTCATGGATTGCCCTCCCTTTTGACGATGTTATACGGCCTTTGCCACATCCCGGACGGTCATGCCCTTCCGCTCCATGGCCAGCCTTACCTTCTTGCGGTCTGCTTTCATGGCCTTACCCTCCCGCTGCTTTGCCCTCGTGATAGTTCCTCCTGCGCGATTCTATCTGCGCTTGCCAAAATATCCGTGACGCAGACGCGCACCCTTGCGGAAAGCCCTGTCCGGCCCGTCATTGCTTCGATCTCGCGCAGTTCGCGGAATACGCCGATCAGATAATCCATATCCCGTCCCAACGCAGCTTTCCGCTTTGATTTTTCCTTTACCGGGATAGGCACTATATTTGCGCAATCCGTTTTCACACCTTCACCTCCCACCGGCCAGCGCGCCCACAGCGGGGAACCCCGCCAGCCTGTCCTTGACAGCCCGGTAGATCTCCCAGTATGGGGCCCTAGCCTCAATGCCTGCCGCGATCTCCTGGGCTATGGTCTGCTCCACCAGAAGCAGAGCGGTGAGCTGCACCACCTGGGCCTTGTCCCTCTCGACAATGCCCACTGTGGCATCCGCCAGCTTAGAGAGGTTGGCATAATACCACCCGGCCTTCCGGCTTCCCTGGGCCACGGCATAATCCACCAAGCGCTTGATTGCCTCCGTCTCCTGACGGCGGATCTCTTTGCCCAGCGAGCGGGCATCCTGCCAGACGGGGGAGGCCCGTTCTAGGAGCAGGGAGCGCATGGCGTAGAACTGCCGCACCAGCTCCTTCTTGAACGCCCGGACCACCTCGGTATTCTTCAGATAGGTCATAAGTAACGTGGCTTGCTGTTCATTCAAGTGGTAGATGATTTCGGGTCTGCCGCGCCCGCCTGTTTTTGCGATTTCAAATCGCAAAATTCCGAATTCCTCAAAATCGGCCTTGTGGGTCAAAAGCAAATGGTCAACTGTTCTGCGTTGGACTCCTGCCCCCGCCGCTATGATTTCGCTGGTGGTGTAGGGCTCCCCAGCCGCCCGTTGAGGGGCAAGGACAAGGGAGGCGGGCGGGCCCGTTTGCCCAGATTTTGTATTCATGTGTCGGTCTCCTTCCTAGAAGATGATTAATAATCACGCACCATTGCTAAAGCACTACGCACCACTCCGGCATATCTGATGGGCTGGGAAAATGATTCCGGCGAACAGGATTTAATTCTTACCGCGCTTGATGTTGCAAAATGGCTGAACGCTTCGCCTGAGCTGGTCGAAACCGTTATGGAGGACATGGGGTGGCCAGATGCTACAAGCCCCGAGATTTTAAGCAAAATTTCCGCCGAAGTAGAGCGTCGGAGAATACCTCCGTCAGTTGCGGGTAAAACCGAGACCTTTCAGTCTTGGACGCAAGCGGATGAAACAGTGCTTAGACTAGGTGGGTTCCAAGCGGTGGTAGCGTTCAATTTTCTTTCTGAAGCAGATAAGGCCGAAGCTTTGAAGAATATAAAAAAGTTCGTAGAATTCACCCTTAGCAAATACGAGCAACAGGACAACTCGCAAAACCCCTCGCAATCAACGCCGTCGACCTCCGAAGGTGCAGATACTACTCCGTCCTCAGGTGTAGCAGAGGTGCCCCCAGAGGGCGAATAGAGGGGTTCTGCGCAAGTTACCGGCAAGTTAAATTCCCAAGCGCCTGTGATTTTGGGCAAAAAAGAGCTGTCCCCGGCACGGGGACAGCATTCCAATATGTAATCAAGCTGTGCTATGCTGTGCAATGGCGTTTGTCCTTGACAAATTCAATACGTGCGGTTATACTGGAAATAGAAAGGGCGCTGCCGGTAGACGGTTGGCCCCCGAACTTAATTACTCAAAAGGAGTAACCGCTAAAGCTGGGGAGCTGGGGCGGTTACTTCTTTTTGTTATGTACCTGGATAACCAGGCTAACAATGCCGATAACGACCATACAGAACTGAAACAGCTCCGAATAAGTCAACATGGGCCCCCCCCTTTCGCAGAGGGGGCAAGAAGTCCCCTCCGGGATGGAAGGGGCCCACCGCCTACCGAATACGGGCAGCGCTGAAAGATAATTCTTTCCTGCTCCCAGCATAACACGGCAGACGCCAAAAAGCAACAATAAAAGAGCCGCCCCCCGGTGCTAGCAACACCAGGGACGGCTATAAGGGCAACAAACTTTTCGGGCCTGTTGCCCCTCTATTTTATCAGAGATTGGAGGGAAAATCAATGGCGAGAAAAAGCACACGCAGCGCCCAGGGCGGCGGCACGATCCGCAAGAAAACCGTCACCCGCTCGGGGACTGAGTATACCTATTGGGAGGCCCGGGTCACCGTGGGCCGCGATCCCGGCACCGGGAAGCAGATCCAGCGCTCCTTCACCGGCAAGACCCAAAAGGAGGTCAGGGAGAAGCTACAGACCGCCGCTGTGGAGATCAGCAGGGGCACGTACCAGACGCCCAACAAGATCACCGTGTCGGCCTGGATGGAGGAATGGCTTACCACGTTCTGCGCCAACAAGGTGAAGCCTTTGACCCTCCACAGCTACCAGGCCATCACCAAGAACCACATCACCCCCGCCCTGGGGGCTGTGGAGCTCCAGGCCGTCCGGGGCGCACAGATCCAGCGGCTCTACAACTCCATGACGCGAACGGGCCTATCAGGAAAGACGGTCAAAAACGTGTCCGCCGTGCTTCACAAGGCGTTCAGCGTGGCGCTGAAGCAGGGGATCATAGCGGCCAACCCCTGCGACGCGGCGGAGCTGCCAAAGGCGGAGCACAAAGAGATCCGCCCGCTCGCGGATGATGAGATACCCCGGTTCCTCGCGGCGATAGACGGCTCCCCTATGCGCAACGCCTACGCCCTGTGCCTGTTCGCTGGGCTGCGTGAGGGGGAATGCCTGGGCCTGTCCTGGAAGCAGGTAGACTTTGAAAAGGGCCGGATCACGGTAAGCCAACAGCTTCAGCGGGAGGAGGTCAAGGGCGGAAGATACTACATCGCCCCCAGCACAAAGAGCGGGAAGCCCCGCATTGTCGAGCCGCCGCCCATTGCCTTTGAATACCTCCGATCCGAGCGGGTGAAGCAGCTGGAAAACCGGCTGAAAGCTGGCCCGATCTGGAGCAACCCGGACGATCTGGTGTTCACGGATGAAGCCGGTACCCACTACGCCATCCACACCTTCTACAAGCGCTTCAAGGCTATCGCAGCCGGCATTGGCCGCCCAGACGCGCGGCCCCACGACCTCCGGCACACGGCGGCCACCGTGGCCATTGCCAGCGGGGCGGACGTGAAGAGCGTCCAGGAGCTGTTGGGCCACGCCACGGCTTCCTTCACGCTGAACGTCTACGCCCACACCTCGGAGCAGATGATGAAGGACACGGCGGCGCGGGTGCAAAGCTACTATGACAACATGGTGTCGAGCGGGTAAAAAATCTGTAAAGGGAAAAAATAAGGGAAAACAGCCTTTTCAGAGCAGCAAAAAAGCCTTGAACCCGTTGGGGCGCAAGGCTTTTGCATTGGCGCGGAAGGAGGGATTTGAACCCTCGCACGGTTTTACCCGCCTACTCCCTTAGCAGGGGAGCCCCTTCGGCCACTTGGGTACTTCCGCGTGTCGAAAGTATAAAAGAGTGGATCGTCATTCGCCGGAGGGACGTCATTCGGCTTCGCCGAACGACTGTCCCGGCAGCCTTCCGGCTGCCCGCCGAACGACCGATCCTGTGGCCGGCCTTTGGCCGGCTTAAGGCTGGGCCGCCGAAGGCGGCCTGACGCCGGCGGTCTACCGACCGCCTTGGCGGAGAGAGTGGGATTCGAACCCACGGCCCTTTCGGGTCACCGGTTTTCAAGACCGGCTCCTTAAACCACTCGGACATCTCTCCGAATCGGTGGCCGCCGTCCAGGGAGACAGTCTGCCGACTGTCTAGGGAAATCGTCATTCGTCGAAGGGACGTCATTCGGCTTCGCCGAACGACTGTCCCGACAGCCTTCCGGCTGCCCGCCGAACGACCGATTTGACGGTCTGCCGACCGTCTAGGATCGTTTGGTATCATACCACACCGGGATGGGTTTGTCAATGGGTAAGTTTGTCCCTGCCCCGCCATGCGCGTAAAAAGCCGTGGACTGCGGTGCCCAGACGCGAAAGCGCCCGGCCAGTGGCCGGGCGCCCTTTTTACGCCTGTTTCCGCCGTCTCATTTCCACTGCCGCGCCCACCGCGATCAGAGCGATGGAGCACACCAGCATGATCTGAAAAATCAGGGGATTGACCCACGAGACATCTCCGGCGCTCCGCCGCTCCAGCATATCGCTCACCGAGAAATAGTCCCAGAATCGGGGCCCCTGCTGATCCTCAATGAGTAGGTCGCACAGGGAGTTAAACACCGGCGTGGCGAGGCTGGCCAGCAGGGCGATCACCCCGGCCTTCAGCCATGGCCCCCCGGGCAGCCAGTATATGGCGGCAAAGCCCGCCCACAAAA
>JAIEFH010000110.1 GCA_029067025.1 Oscillospiraceae bacterium
GTAGTGGATAATTCTTTATTATCTATCGATAGCCAAAGGCCACCAGATATCTGGTGGCCTTTGGCTATCATCAGAGCGAGAACGTCATTTTACCCCTCGGATGCTTTTCGGCCAGCAGCAGGGTTTGCTGCCGAGTAGTTACATGAGTGTAGATTTGCGTGGTAGAGATGGAACTGTGTCCCAGTAGAGATTGAATGTATCGTATATCCATTCCAGCTTCTAAAAGTGATGTAGCAAACGTATGGCGAAACATATGGGGAGTTACATGGCTGGACGCATCAATTTGATTCAAATACTTGTTGATAATTCGTCGAACCGACTGCGGTGAAAGGGGACATCCTCGCCGATTAAATAAAATAGCTCCTCGCTCTTGGATCTCTTTAGAAAACATATCACAATATGTTTTCGTAATTTGAAGCAGTTCCGGCGTTGTAATTTGAAGTATACGCTCTTTCCGGCCCTTCCCTTTGACCAAAAGTCTCAATCCACTCTCACTCAACAGGAAGGTGTCCAGTGACAACGCACATAGTTCCGACACCCGAAGCCCGGTACTGAACAGGAGTTCCAGCACCATGATATCCCGAAGAACTTCCCGGCACCCCGGTGTATAGGCATCATAAGCACTTTGCAAGAGAGACTGTACGATATGGCTGACTTACCTTGCAAAATACCCGTAATCACTAACCTCAGATCCGTCCCCGGAATCTGAGATTGGTATCCGTGTGCAGTTTAGTCAGCGCAGCTTCCCATGTGCCTGGCCAACCTTTTCCCGGAATTTCCAATCTCAGATTCTCCAAAATTCTGAGATTGGAGATTTTACATATGAATTATGACATTAAGCATAGTGGGGAGCGTATCCATCAATTGCGCATCCAAGCGGGATATACACAAAGTGAACTTGCCTCGAAGCTAAACATTGATCGAAGTTTTCTCAGTCATGTTGAGTCTGGGAAAAAGGGATGTTCTGTTGATTTGTTAGTACAGCTCTCCTATTTGTTCAGCGTGTCTTTAGACTACCTTGCTCTGGGCAAAGACGAGCTTTCAATGGAAGAAAAAATCGAAGAACTAATCGCCCATCTGATTTCATTTAAGGAGGGGTTAGACTCGATAGGTGACTAATAGGCCCAGAATGTGACCAACGCTCTACATACAAGCGGGCTAACACCTGATACAATAGAACACAGCCGCAAGGCTCTGCTCCTTGACAACTTTACACCAGCAGTACAGGCAACCACCCGGACAGACGAGCGTCCCGCAGCGCACGCAACGACTTGTAGGAAGCAGTGGCTTCTTACGACGAGCGAGAATGCCACCTGCGTGGGGCGGCCACATATGGGCCCCAGTAAAGCCAGTTTTCAGGCTTTGCCAGGATATGAAGCCCACGGCAAAGTGACCGCCAGCATTGACCCTGTCCGGGCCTATAATGAGACGCCTTAGACCGGCCTGAGAACCAGGCCGCAGGGCTCGTCCTGGGGTTGAGATCAGCAGAGACCTCAGGTACACGCCTGCGCGGGTTATGCCGAGCCCGGCCCGTACTGTTCCCAACCTCACCGGGGCGCGAGCTGCAAATGCGGTGAGAACGACAAATGATACCAATTTCAAGGCGGCTCCGGGTCAATATCCTGGGGCCGCCTTCAAGGGGAAATTCACGGATGATTACCAACGATAACAGGAAAAACTCCCATAATATAATCGACCACATTTTTCACGATCTTCTCCCTGCCCGGGGCATGACAGAGCGGCCCGAGCAGGTATCCCTCAGCCACCTGATGCTGGACGCCATGCTTGACGGATCCATCGCCCTGTGTGACGCCGGAACAGGCATCGGAAAGACATACTCTTATCTGGCGGCGGGAACAGCGTTCCTTCGTCTCCAAACCTTCAGCGGGCAGAAGTTCCGGCCCATCCTCGTCTCTACCTCCAGCATCGCCCTGCAAAACGCTGTCCAGAATGAATACCTTCCGTTCCTGTCCAACGTTTTGATAGCAGGCAGTGTGATAGACGAACCCCTGAGTGCTGTAATCCGTAAAGGTAAGCCGCACTATGTCTGCGATCAGCGGCTGGAGCAGCGGCTGGGCCAGCTTGATCTAAGCAAGAAAAACTGGAAGGCTGGCAGGGCCCTGCTTTCCCTTCGGGAGCAGCTGGACATGGATGCCGTCGCCCATCTCAGTAACTACGACCGGGAACGTGTCTGCGTCCCTCAAACCTGCGATTGTGGACAGAAGGACTGCCGATACCTGACCTTCCTGGATGAGTGCAATAGCAGAGAATATTCTTTTCAAATCTGCAACCACAACCTGCTCCTGGCGGACGCGATCCACCACGGGACAGGTCGAATTCCTATCCTGCCGGAAGCCTGCGCCATCATCATCGACGAAGCCCACAAGCTACCGGAGACCGCCCGCCAGATGTTCGGCACCACGCTGGAAACCCAGGACATCCAGATATTGATACGCAGCCTGCGCCGGGAGAAGTTCCTGCTGGCGGCGGAGACTTTGGCAGAGTTATCTGCTCCCCTGCTTCGGATGATGGCCCAGCCCTTCGAGGACAGCAGGTCTTTCAAAGGCTTCGCTCGTCTGCTGATTGCTCCGGCCCGGAACCTGCACATCATCCAGAAACAGCTTTATGGACTGCTCAAACCTTCCACCTACAGTCAGCTGAAAAAGCTGTCCTCCACTATGGCGTTGTTCAATGAGGATCGCCCCGACCTGATGTTTTATGCCATGGAGGACAAGCGGGGCGGCACCATGCTGTGTGCCGTCGCCACTGACATGACGGCCCAGCTCCGAAGCACGCTGTGGAATGGTCGCAGCTCTGTCATTCTAACCTCCGGTACCCTCGCTGTGGGGACAGATTTCCGCCGTTTCAAAGAGGAGACAGGGCTTCTGGCAGATGGACGAGTTATCGAATCTGTCTCCGATTCCCCTTTCGATTACAGAGCGAACTGCCTGCTGTACCTGCCGCTCCATCCACCTGAACTAACGAGCAGCGGATACTTTGATGAGTTGGCGGCGGAGATCGCCGCCCTGCTGGATGCCTGCTGGGGCCACGCCCTGGTGCTGTTCACCTCTTACGCCACCATGTCCGCCATCAAGGAGCGGTTATCGAAGATGAGTCTGCCCTGGACTATTTTCACCCTGGGCCGGAACGCGGTACATACCACCCAGCAATTCAAGGCCAGCCCTGGCAGCGTCCTGCTGGCCACTGGCGCGGCCTGGGAGGGCTTCGATTTCCCAGGCGACTGCGTGTCCCTGCTGGTCATCCCCCGTTTGCCCTTTGCTCACCCGGACGCTTTGAAAGAGAAAAAGCGGGCAGAATATCCCAATCTCCGTTCCTTCATCCGGGCCGTAGTAGTGCCGGAGATGCAAATCAAGCTGAAGCAGGGCTTTGGGCGGGCTATTCGCACTGAGACAGACACCTGCGTAGTAGCTATCCTGGATGAGCGGGCCGCACCAGGCCAGCGGCACTACGAGGCTATGCGGGCCGCCCTGCCGGAGATGCGGGAGACGAGCAGCTTGGAGGACGTGGTGGAGTTTATCTACCAGGTCAAGGACGGCAGTTATTTCAGCCATGAAAATACAAGCAATGTTTGAGGCTTATCCCGATGTAGTAGAAGTCGATGACCTGTGCAAAATGCTGGGCGGGATAAGCCGTAAACTTGCCTACCGCCTTCTGGCAGATCAGGAAATCAAGAGCGTCCGCATTGGGCGCACTTACAAAATCCCAAAGGTTTGCGTCATCGATTACCTGATGCGCAGCTCGTGATACCAACCTCCGCAACTGTCAAAAACGTAGAAAAATCGGGTGGTTTTTCTCCACTCGGAGTGATAGCTATTTTCCAGAGGTTGTGGTATGGTTGGTGTCGTCGAAGGCAGGCAAATCCACCGCTTGTTATGAGAAATGGAGGAAATTATGATAACAGGCTGCCTACAGAAGAAAAATGGTTACTATTATGCCGTCCTTTACCTGAAGGTGGACGGCAAGCGAAAAACAAAATGGATCGCCACGAAGCTCCCGGTCTCCACCACCAGCGAACGCAAGGCCCAGAAGGCTCTGGATGAGATCAGGATGCAGTACGAACTCCAGGAGGAGGCCAAGGCAAAGCAGGGAAGTGCGGAGGCAGTGCTTGCTAAAAACTGGCCCCCGGAAACTCAGGTGCGGTTCGCAGACTACATGGAGAAGTGGCTGAACAGCGTTCGGCCTTTCATTGCCACCGCCACCTATCAGAGTTACTCCGTGATGATGAAGGCCAGGGTCATCCCGTATTTCACCAAAGCTGGCATCCAACTCGGTGATCTCACGCCCCAGCACATTGAGGACTTCTACCAGACCATCCTCGATGACAGATGTACTACCAACACGGTGATTCACTACCACGCCATTATCCGCAAAGCTCTCCAGAGTGCGGTGAAGAAAGACATCCTCGCTAAGAATCCCGCCGACAAAGTGGAGCGTCCTAAAAAGAATGTATTCCGCGGCTCATTCTACAGCGAGGAGGAAATGCTCGACCTGTTTGATGCCATCGCCGGAGACCCGCTCGAACTCTGCGTGAAGATTGCCGCCTACTACGGCCTGCGTCGGAGCGAGGCACTGGGCATCCGCTGGGATGCTGTCGACTTCGAGAGGAAAACCATCTCCATCGCCCACAAGGTAATCGAGGCGAACAAGGATGGAAAGTATGTTCCGTTAGGAGAGGACGTTCTCAAAACCAAATCCAGCTTCCGAACCCTGCCGCTGATCCCGGTAGTCGAAGAACTGCTGCTGGCCGAAAAGGACAAGCAGGCCAAGAACCGGAGGCTGTTCAAAAGTGCCTACTGCCGGGACTACCTGGACTACGTTTGTGTGGACGAAATGGGCAAGCTCCTGCGGCCCAATTTTGTGACGGAGCACTTCGGCTGGGTCATTAAAAAGTACGGTCTGCGCAAGATCCGCTTCCATGATCTTCGTCACACTTGTGCCAGCTTGCTGTTAAGCAACGGCATCCCCATGAAGCAGATCCAGATCTGGCTGGGACACAGCACCTTCTCCACCACCGCCGACATCTACGCCCACCTGGACTTCTCTGCCCAGGAGCAGTCCGCAGCGGCGATGAGCGCGATGTTCCAGCGCAAGGAAGTATCCGCGGGGTAAAAAAGGACTACGGCGAAAACTCGCCGTAGCAAACGGGGCCCCCACAAAGCCGCCCTTCAGGCTTTGCGGGGAAAGGAGGGGCAGCGGAGTGAGCGAGCCGTGATTTCTGAAAAAGCGGAAAAACAAAGGGACCGTCATTCGCCCTACGGGCGAACGACCGGTCCCGGCGGTCTGCCGACCGCCTTGGCGCAGCGGGTGGGATTCGAACCCACGGTACCATTGCTGGTACACCTGATTTCGAGTCAGGGCCGTTATAACCACTTCGATACCGCTGCATCGTGTATTTCCAACGGTTTGCCCGTCCACCACAGTGTCCGGGCCCCGCGTAGAAAACGTAGAAAAAGTGTAGAAAATCCGTAGATATGGAGCCGTAGAAAAGCGTAGATATTTCAAGAAACCCAGTGATACCAACGGTTTCCGCCGTTAGCCAACCGCCTGACCCACACGATTTCGAGTCAGGCTCGTTATGACCACTTCGATACCGCTCCCTATTCAATTTTGTGTTTTGCAGCACCGAAAAAATATGATTTCGAGGGATTTCGAGTCAGCCCCGTTATGACCACTTCGATACACCTCCGTATAATTTTCGCAACATCAGCCACCA
>JAIEFH010000111.1 GCA_029067025.1 Oscillospiraceae bacterium
GGGTCAACCTGTCCAAGGGCTCCGAGGGCTTTGTGAAGAAGCTCCGGGACAACCTGTACAGCCATATCCAGCGCCTCAGCTTCCAGTGGCACACCGCCCATGCCACCGGCGACATCATCCAGCGGTGCACCTCCGACGTGGAGGTCATCCGCACCTTCGTCTGCAACCAGCTGATGGAGGTGATCCGCACGGTGTTCCTCATTGCGTTGTACACCGTCATCATGCTGCGCATGAACTGGCGGCTGGCCCTGGTGTCGCTGGCGTTCATCCCCATCACGGGCATCGCCTCCGGGGTGTTCTACGGCAAGATCTCCTCCCGGTTCAAGGTGGCCGACGAGGCGGAGGGCGAACTGACCACCTGCGCCCAGGAGAACCTCACCGGCGTGCGGGTGGTGCGGGCCTTTGGCCGGGAGCGGTTTGAGATTGACCGCTTCGGCAAGAAAAACGACCACTTCTCCGCCCTGTGGGTGGAGCTGGGCAGCGTGCTCAGCGTCTACTGGGCCTCCGGCACCCTGCTCACTTCCCTCCAGGTCATGGCGGTGATCGCGGCGGGGACGGTGGCGGCGGTGGACGGCTCCCTCTCTCTGGGGGACTTCATGGCCTTTGTCACCTATAACAGCGCCCTGGCCTGGCCGGTGCGCTCTCTGGGCCGGGTGCTGTCCGACATGAGTAAGGCGGGCGTGTCCATGGACCGTGTGGGCTACATCCTCAACGCCTCCGAAGAGAAGGACGGCCCGAACGCGAAGAGCGTGAAGCTGGGCGGTGACATCGTGTTTGACCACGTCACCTTCGGCTACGAGGGGCAGGGGGTGCTGGAGGACGTGTCCTTTACTATTCCCTGGGGAAGCACCTTCGCCATCCTGGGCGGCACAGGGTCGGGCAAGTCCACCCTGGTGCACCTGCTGGACCGGCTGTACGATTTAGGGGAGGGCCAGGGCAAAATCACCATCGGCGGGGTGGACATCCGGGACATCCAGCGGGAGGAGCTGCGCCGCCAGATCGGCCTGGTGCTCCAGGAACCCTTCCTGTTCTCCCAGACCATCCGGGAGAACATCGCCGCCACCCGGCCGGATGCCGACCAGGAGGAGCTGCGCCGGTGCGCCCAGATCGCCTGCGTGGACGAGGCCATCACCGAGCTGGCCGACGGCTACGACACCGTGGTGGGCGAGCGGGGCGTTACCCTGTCCGGCGGGCAGAAGCAGCGGGTGGCCATCGCCCGGATGCTGCTGCAAAGCGCCCCGGTGATGGTGTTCGACGACTCCCTGTCCGCCGTGGACGCAGAGACGGACGCGAAAATCCGCGCCGCGCTGAAGGAGCGCATGGCGGAGGCCACCGTCATCCTTATCTCCCACCGGGTGACCACTCTGATGCAGGCCGACCGCATCCTGGTGCTGGACGGGGGAAAGGTGGCGGACATCGGCACCCATGCCCAGCTCATCTCCCGGCCGGGAATTTACAAAGAAATCTACGACATTCAGATGAGCAGCGACGACCGTGCGCTCATTGAGGAAGGGGGGGAGGCATAATGGCCGCGTTCGACGAAAAAGAATACACAAAGGACTTTGACTGGGCCATTTGGAAGCGCCTGCTGCCCATCTTGAGCCGGTTCAAGTTTGCGTTCCTGGGCCTGTGGGTCTTCAACGGCCTCACCGCCCTGCTGGACGTGATGATCCCCCTGTTCCAGCGTTTTGCCATCGGAAACTTCATCGAGACGGGGGCGCTGGAGGGTTTTGCGGCCTTTGTGCTGGCCTACCTGGGGGTCATCGTTCTCCAGAGCCTGCTGGTGATCGGCTTTGGCCGTATGTCCATGCATTTGGAGATGTATCTGGGCCGGGATATGCGCCGGGAGCTGTTTGAGCATCTGCAAAAGCTGTCCTTGTCCTTCTATAACGTCACCCCGGTGGGCTATCTGCTCACCCGGGTGATGAACGACACCAACCGCATCGCGGGCATGATGGCCTGGGCGCTGGGAGACATCATGTGGGCGCTGCTCTATGTGCTGGGCGCGTTCGCCGCCATGGCCATGCTTAACTGGCGTCTGGCCCTGGTGGTCATCCTCATCGTGCCTGTGGTGGCCGCGCTGACGGGCTGGTTCCAGCCCCGCATCCTCCACTGGAACCGCAAGGTGCGCAAGCTCAACTCCAAGATCACCGGCGCCTTCAACGAGGGCATCACCGGGGCCAAGACCTCCAAGACCCTGGTCATCGAGGACCAGAGCATCAAGAGCTTCCGGGAGCTCACAAACTCCATGCGGGGTTCCGGCGTGCGGGCCTCCCGGCTCAACGCGGTGTATATCCCCGTGACCCTGTTTTTCTCCACCATGGCGGTGGCCATCGTGCTGCTGCGGGGCGGGTATCTGGTGGCGGATCAGGTGCTGGACATCGCCACCCTGTCCGCGTTCATCACCTACGCCATGGGCATTTTCGAGCCTGTCCAGAGCATCGCCGGTAACCTGGCGGAGTTCATCGCCCTCCAGGCGTCCATCGAGCGGGTCACCGACCTGCTGAACGAGACGCCCCAGATCACCGACACCCCCGAGGTCATTGAGAAGTACGGCGACAGCTTCAACCCCAAGCGGGAGAACTGGGAGCCGCTGCGCGGCGAGATCGAGTTCAAGGACGTGACCTTCCGCTATCCCGACGGCGGGGACAACGTGCTGGAGCACTTCAATCTGCACATACCCGCGGGGGCCACCGTGGCCATCGTAGGGGAGACGGGGGCGGGCAAGTCCACCCTGGTGAACCTGGCCTGCCGGTTCTTTGAGCCCACCGAGGGCCAGATTTTGATCGACGGCCGGGACTATCGGGAGCGCAGCCAGCTGTGGCTCCACTCCAACATCGGCTATGTGCTGCAAAGCCCCCACCTGTTCTCCGGCTCCGTGCGGGATAACATCCGCTACGGGCGGCTGGACGCCACCGACGGGGAGATCGAGGCGGCGGCCCGGGCCGTATCGGCGGACAAGGTGGTGGCCAAGCTGGAGCAGGGCTGGGACAGCAACGTGGGCGAGGAGGGCGACCGCCTGTCCACCGGCGAGAAGCAGCTCATCTCCTTTGCCCGTGCGGTGCTGGCCGACCCGCGCATCTTCGTGCTGGATGAGGCCACATCCTCCATCGACACCCAGACCGAGCAGTATATCCAGAGCGCCATCGACCACCTGCTGCGGGACCGCACGTCCTTCCTCATCGCCCACCGCCTGTCCACCATCCGCAAGGCGGATATGATCCTGGTGGTGCGGGACGGCAGGATTGTGGAGCAGGGCACCCACCAGTCCCTGCTGCGGGCCCGGGGCTACTATCACGATTTGTACAGTAAGCAGTTCGCCGAGGAGAACGCGGCGAAGGTGCTGGGGAAATAGGAAGGACGTGGGAAAATGGAATTGTGGGACGCATATGACGCGAAGTTCAACAAGATCGAGGGCAAAACCCTGGTCAGAGGCGAGCCGGTTCCCAATGGGCTGTGCCATCTGGTGTGTGACATCATTGTAAAGCACACTGACGGAACATATCTGCTGATGCAAAGAGACCCGCGCAAGGCTTACGGCGGTATGTGGGAAGCCACGGCGGGCGGCTCGGCCTTAGCGGGGGAGACGCCGGCAGAATGCGCCAAACGGGAGCTGCGGGAGGAGACGGGCATTATCTCCGAGAATTTAGTTGAAGTGGGCATGGTGACTGACGAGGAGGCGCACGCCATTTATGTGGAGTTCCAGTGTGTTACCGATTGGGACAAGGGCGCGGTCACGCTGCAGGAGGGTGAGACCGTGGACTTCAAATGGGTGAGCCGGGAAGAGCTGCTCGCCATGCAGCGGGACGAGCTGCTGACGGAGAGAATGGAGAAATTCATTGAGGAATTAAGGCGATAAGGCCAAAAAGAGAGAGCCTGCCGCATCGCGGCAGGCTCTCGTTCTTTATGCGTTACGCCTGTACATTTACCTGTGGAACCGAGACAGGGGCGCTCATATCCACGGCCACAATCTGGGTTACGGTGGAAGAATAGCCCTGGACAGCGGCGTCCAGAGACCTCTGGGCGCTGGCGCCCAACTGTTCCGCCTGCATGCGTAGCTCCATTTTGGTGGCGGTGAGCTGGTCGGCCTGGCGGTTGGCAATTTCTGTTTCCTGGAAGTACCCGGACTCCCGGATGGCCCGCATGGCCGCGTTTTTGCGCAGCTCCTGCTGGATGCGCTGGGCCTCCCGGCGCTTGTTTTCCTGAATCAGGCGCTTCTGGCGGGCCCGGGACAACTGCTCCCGGCTCAACTCCAGCTTCTTTTTGTTGGCCCGGCTCACCGCCGTTTTCAACTGGGAGACGGCGGCCCTGATCTGGTCGGCGTGGTCGGGGTCGGAGCGCTGAGCGGCCTCCAACTGGGAGATACGGCGGCGGGCGTACCCCGCGGCGGAGCTGGCC
>JAIEFH010000112.1 GCA_029067025.1 Oscillospiraceae bacterium
TCACCGGGTCGAAGCTGCCGGGATAGATGGCACGTCTCATGGGTCATGCCCTCCTGCGGTACAGGGTAAATTTGATTCTGCCATAGCGGTACTCCCTCCCCTTTTCATAGGGGGCGGGGGGCTCGGGCAAGAGGCGGTCCGCCGGACTTTCGCATACTATTATACCATTTTCCACCACAATGTCAATTGCCGTGATGAGCTCCAGCGCCCGCTCCAGATTCCCGGAGGCATAGGGCGGGTCCAGGAAGATGAGCCCATACTTCTCCCGGCAGCGGCTGAGGAAGGCGGCAAAGTCCTTTCCGTGACAGGCGGAACGATCCTCAAAGCCGCAGTTTTTGATGTTCCGCTGAACCACCTTCAGCGCGGCGGGGGCGCTGTCCACAAAGTCGCAGAACACCGCGCCCCGGGACAGGGCCTCAATGCCAAGCTGGCCGGTGCCCGCGAACAGATCCAGCACCCGCCTGCCCTCAATGTCAAACTGGATGGCGCTGAACAGCCCCTCCTTCACCCTGGATGTGGTGGGGCGGGTATCCAGGCCGGGCAGCTCCTCCAAATGCCGCCCCTTGGCCAGACCTGTAATCACTCTCATGGCGTCTCGTCCTTTCCCCGTGGATCATTTGGCTTGTGAAAATGGGCGTACACCGCCTGGGCGGTGTTTTTCGGCACAACGGCGGCCAGCTCGTCCAGCGTCGCCGCTTTGACGGCCTTTACGCTCTTGAACGCCTTCAAAAGCTGCGCTTTTCTGGTGGGGCCTACGCCGGGGATTTCATCCAGCGCCGAGCCCTTCAAATGGCTGGCCTGCTGCTGGCGGTGGAACTCAATGGCAAAGCGGTGGGTCTCCTCCTGAATGCGGCCCACCATGGCAAACAGCGCCTGGTTGGCCTGGATGCCGATCTCCCGGCCGTCCCCGGCCACCAGGGCCCGGGTGCGGTGGCGGTCGTCCTTCACCATGCCGTACACCGGGATGCCGTCCAGCCCCAGCTTCGCCATGGCCTCACAGGCCGCCTTCACCTGCCCCGCGCCGCCGTCCATCAGCAGCAGGTCGGGCTTGGCGGCAAATTTTTCATCTCCATCCAGATACCGCCGGAACCGGCGCTCCACCACCTGCTCCATGGAGGCGTAGTCATCGGCGTGGGGCATATCCTTCAATTTGAAATGGCGGTAGTCCCGCTTCAGCGGCCTGCCGTCGATGTGGACGGTCATGGAGGCCACGATGTCCGAACTGCCCGTGTTGGAGATGTCAAACGCCTCGATCCTGTGGGGCGGTTCCTCCATCCCCAGCAGCGCCCCCAGCGCCTCGGTGAGCTTGGAGCGCCGCTCCTCCGCCGTGGTGGCCCGGAGCACCTCCTCGGCGGCGTTCTCATTGGCCAGCTTGACCAGCTCCATCTTGGCCCCCCGCTGGGGGGTGAGCACCTCAACCTTGCGGCCCACCGCCTCGGTGAGCATACGGGCCAGCTCCACCTGCTCGTCGATGTCGCAGGGCAGCAGGATCTGCCGGGGCAGCTGGCCGCGCCCGCTGTAATACTGGGCGGCCAGGGTGGACACGGTGGTCTGCTCATCCTCCATGGGAATGCCCAGCAGCTCCCAATCCTTGGCCGCCAGCTCCCCGCCGATATAATGAAGCACCACGAAGCAGCTCTTGGCTTCCCCCCGGTGGTAGCCCACCACGTCGGTGTCCGCCAGCGACCCGGCCACCGCCTTCTGCCGCTTGCTCAGCAATTGGATGGAACGGACGCGGTCCCGGAGCTGGGCGGCCTTCTCAAAGCGCAGCTCCTCCGCCGCCAGCTCCATCTCGGCGGTCAGCTCGTCCACCACCTCGTCCAGCCGTCCCTCCAGCAGCCGCACCGCCTGGTCGATGGAGCGCCCATACTGGGTCTGATCCATCTCGGGGCGGCAGTAGCCGTCGCATACCCCCATATGGAAGTTGAGGCAGGGCCGCTCTTTGCCAATATCTTTGGGGAACTTCCGGCGGCAGTTGGGCAGGCGCAGAGCCTGCCGCAAAGCGTCGATAATGCCCTGGCTGGCATTTCGGCTCCCGTAGGGGCCAAAGTAACGCGCCCCGTCGTCCTCCGCCCTGGTGGACAGCGAGAACCTGGGGTAATCCCCGGTCGACAGGCGGATATAGGGATACCCCTTGTCGTCCTTGAGCAGGATATTGTACCGGGGCATATGGCGCTTGATGAGGGCGCACTCCAGCACCAGGGCCTCAAACTCCGACTGCGCCACGATGACGTCAAAGTGGTCGATCTGGCTGACCATGGCCCTGGTCTTTTCGTTGTGCCGGGACTGGTCCTGGAAGTACTGGCTGACCCGGTTTTTCAGCGCCTTGGCCTTACCCACGTAGATGACCTCGCTGGCGGCGTTCTGCATGATATACACGCCGGGCTTCAGCGGCAGGGCGTGGGCCTTGTCCCGCAGTTCATCAAATGTCAACGAGGTCGCCTCCTATCGTCGCGCTTCTTACCTGTCACGCTGCGCGGCCGGCTGGTCGCTCGGTCGCTTTCCCTCCGTCTCGGGCAAAACCCGGCCCCACTATGTGGGCCCTGGGCTTTTGCCCTCGCTCCGCTCCAAGCTCCCTCGCAGCCGCCCGCTCCGCGCTTCTTACAAAAAAAGCGCCGCTTTTCGCGGCGCTTTTCATGATGACTTGCTATTACTCGGCAAACTCAGAATTGATGAGCTCCACCAGAGCGTTGATGGCAGCCTCCTCATCGGGGCCGTCGGCAATGAGGTTGATGGCCGTGCCCTTCACGATGCCAAGGGACAGAACGCCCAGCAGGCTCTTGGCATTGACGCGGCGGTCATCCTTCTCCACCCAGATGGAGCTTTTGAACTCGTTGGCCTTCTGAATAAAAAACGTAGCCGGACGGGCGTGCAGACCGACCTGGTTGTTTACCGTAGTCTCTTTCATGAACATGAGCAATTCCCTCCATCATAAAGCTCGGCCTCGGACACGGGCACGTCAGTTTGTCCCCCAGTCCGATCCAAATCTTTTTACCCTGACTAGAATACCAAATTTCGCCCCTACCGTCAAGAGTATTTTCACCAAATTCTTACTGTCATAGTCCATAACATTAAGTGCGAAAGAGCCAACAGACCCCTTTCAAACGTGTTTTTGGCAAAAAAATACCTGCGGAACGCGCTGAATTGTGGCTCTTGTTTCCAACGGCGGGTTGTGGTATAATTTGCTTTCAAGCATAAAATAGTGTAAAACTGGTGAATGATGCAAGGAGCGCTGCTATGAAAATCGTTGTTTTGGCCGGCGGGCTCAGCCCGGAACGGAACGTGTCCCTGTCCAGCGGGTGCAAGGTGTGCGCCGCTTTGCGGGAACGGGGACATGAGGTCGCTTTCATTGATATGTATCTGGGGACACAGGAATCCCCGGCCGCCTTGTTTCACGCGCCCATTCCGGGGTCGCTGACGAAAATCGGACGTCAGGCGCCCGATTTGGAACAGGTAAAAGCCTCCCGCTCCCAGGGCGGCGACGGCCAGTTCGGGCCTGGGGTGCTGGCGCTGTGCCGGCTGGCGGACGTGGTCTTCCTTGCCCTCCACGGCGCCTGCGGCGAGGACGGCCGGGTACAGGCCGCGCTGGATCTGCTGGGCATTCCCTACACCGGCGCGGGCTACCTGGGCAGCGCCATCGCCATGGACAAGGATCTGACCAAACGCATTGTGGCTCCGCTGGGGATCATCACCCCCAAGTGGGAGCTGGCGCGCTATACGGCGGACGACATCCCCGCCCTCACCGACCGCCTGGAGCTGCCCTGCGTGGTGAAGCCGGTGGCCTCCGGCTCGTCCATCGGCGTGTCCATCGTCCACGACAAAGAGGCGCTGTCCGCCGCGCTGACGGACAGCCTCGCCTTCGGCGGTATGTGCGTGGTGGAGCAGTACATAGCAGGCCGGGAGATTCAGGTGGGCATTCTGGAGGATCGCGCCCTCCCCTCCATCGAGATCATCCCCAAGGCCGGCTTCTATGACTACGAGAATAAGTACCAGCCCGGCGCGGCGGAGGAGATCACCCCCGCCCCCATCCCGGCAGAGTGGGAACAGCGGCTGGGCGAGGCGGCACTGACCGTGTTCCACGCCCTGGGCCTGTCGGTGTACTCCCGGGCCGATTTTATCGTGACGGAGGACGGCACCCCCTGGTTCTTGGAGATCAATACCCTGCCCGGCATGACCCCCACCAGCCTGCTGCCCCAGGAGGCGGCGGCGGCGGGCATCGGCTACGGCGAGCTGTGCGAGCGCATCATTGAAGCATCCCTGATTGCCCGGAAGGCCGGAAAATAAACGCCGCCGAGAGAGCGGGAGAGGAGCGCCATTATGGAGGCACTGACACTGAGACAGCTTTTGGAAGCGGTAAACGGCACCCTGCTGGGAGATTTTAACGATTTGGACGCCACAGTGGCCGAGGTGAGCACAGACAGCCGGAACATCGCGCCCGGCTGCCTGTTTATCCCCCTGGAGGGGGAGCGGTTCGACGGCCACTCCTTTATCAATTCCTCCCTGGAAGCCGGGGCGGCGGGGTGCCTCACCGCACGGGAGCGGGAAAGCTACCTTCCCGGCAAATTCTACATCAAGGTGCGCTCCACCCAGCGCGCCCTGTGGGAGCTGGCGCAGTACTACAAAAAGCTGTTCCCCATTCCCTTCATCGCCATCACCGGCTCGGTGGGCAAGACCACCACCAAGGACATGGTGGCGGCTGTGCTGGGGGCGAAGTTCCGCGTCCACAAGACGGAGGGCAACTTCAACAACGACATCGGCGTGCCCCTCACCCTGCTCAAATTGGAACGGGATCATGAGGTGTGCGTGGTGGAGATGGGGATGGACCACGCCGGGGAGATCGACTACCTGGGCAGGCTGGTGGAGCCGGACATGGCGCTCATCACCAACATCGGCGACGCCCACATTGAGAACCTGGGCAGCCGGGAGAACATTTTTAAGGCCAAATGCGAGATCTTCCCCCACTTGAAACAGGACGGCCTGGCCGTCCTCAACGGGGATGATCCCATGCTGTCCACCCTGCGGGGCACGCTGCCCCAGCGCGCTGTGTTCGCGGGCAGCGGCGAGGGGCTGGACTACACCGCCTGCGACCTGAGCAGCGATAACGTGGGCCACCTGAGCTGCCGGATCAAAACCCCCCGGAGCCAGTTCCAGGCGGACATCCCCGCCCTGGGCAGCCATATGATCTACCCCACCCTCATGGCCGCCGCCGTGGCCGAGGCGCTGGGTATGGCCCCTGACGAGATCGTCCGGGGCATCGGGGCATTCCTGCCCACCAAGATGCGCATGAACATCATCCGCTGCAAGGGCGACATCGTCATTTTAAACGACGCCTACAACGCCAACCCCCAGTCCATGCGGGCGGCCGCCGCCGTTTTGGGCGATTCCGGCCAGAAGCGCCGAAAGGTGGCGGTGGTGGGCGACATGAAGGAGCTGGGCGCCGGCAGTGAGCAGTTCCACCGGGCGGTGGGGGGCTGCTTCGCCCAGGCCGGAGCCGACCGGCTCATCGCCGTGGGTGATCTGGCCCGGTTTATGGCCCAGGGCGCGAAGGACGCGGGACTTTCCCAGGCGGACTATTTCCCCACCCTGGATGAAGCGAAAAACGCCCTGTCCCGGGAGGTGCGCGCCGGGGCGACCATCCTGGTCAAGGCGTCCCGCTCCATGGCATTTGAGAAGATCGTGGACTACCTGCTGGCAAATGTGCCTCAGTGAGGAGGTCCACGCGGTTTCACGTATTTTTAGGAGAATAATTACCCATGATTGACATAC
>JAIEFH010000113.1 GCA_029067025.1 Oscillospiraceae bacterium
GTCATGCTTCATCTGGTCTGTAACATGGCCGTACACATCCAAAGTGAAGCTGACCGTGGCATGGCCCAGATTCCCTTGCACAGTCTTGATATCGTCTCCGGCACGGATAGCTGCCACGGCATATGTATGCCCTTATGGCATAATAAGGACAAATCGGAAAACCCTTGCGTTGCAACGGGTTGGCGGTTTGTCCTTATTCTTTTTCCACTAAAAAACGGCCCTAAAACGGGGTCTACGGGAGGGGGTGAAAAACCAGGGCTGCACTTAAAGGACAAATTTTCTTGGACTGCAAAGGAGGCTAAAAGCGGGTTCCCGGAGTGTCATTATGAGATATAGTTGCCATGGTTTACAACTGCCGGGAGCTATCGTATAGGTACAAGTGAAAGAGGTGGAGCAATGATACAGAATAAAATCTCCGTCCGCCAATGGCAGGAAATGTATCAGGCAGGGATTTTCCATCAGGATGCTTTTCATATTCCAGAACAGGCCGGGTGGGATGATTTTTACGACCCCTTGAACAATAAAGGACTGCAAAATCTTTCCAAGCTCGCTATGAGTATTACACACCCGTTTGTTCTGGATAATTACCATGTTTATTTCTTGCATCATACCCCCGGCGTCGGCCCGATGTTTGGCTGTGCTTATTTTGATCTGCTTTCAGAAGATAGGAACAAAAAGGCGTTTTTTGTTGCGTTGGACAGCCCGCACGAACGGAAAAAATGGGCGCTGATGACGAGACGATACGGCGATGGCGCACCGGAATTTGAGAGTAGCAATATTCGCAGTATGTCCCGTTACATTAACAGCATGGCCCAGGAATTGGAGCAGGACATCCAACCTGCGTTTATCGCAGAAAAACAGGCTGTTGCTCTATATGCCCTATTCCATGGGGAACCTGTGAGCATCTATGTTTACCGAGAGGGCAACCACCAATTCAGCTATACGTCATTTCAAGATCAGCGCAAACGGACCGTTATGGCAGTATCCGACTTGAATGAGGCTCCCCCTGGCTTTGTTTTGGAACAAGCGGAACAGATCAAGGAAATATATGTTTATTGTCCTGACGGTAATGGAGAGGCTTAGTCTATATCTGCCCTTTAGAGAACTGAACCCACCCACAACTTGACTAATGAAGTTGTGGGTGGGCTTTATTTTTTTGCAGGAGGTATGCTTATCGAAAACAAATCCTATATTGTCTGGCGAATGGTCCTGTTCAGTGACGGCCACGGCTTTATCCTGAGTAAGAATGTCCGATCTCACGATTTCTATATCACATTGCAGTTCGTACAAGAGAACGGACGGCCCCGCTGCTATCGCGGCGGCTACCACGGCAATCCGCAGGAGGCCCACCAGGACTTTCGCCAGAGGGTGAAGGACTACCAGCAGAAGCACGGTGTCCGTATCACCCGAATCTATGGCATGAATATCAAACATCCACATCCGTATTAGCCGCCCTGTGACTGACTAAAAAGCGGTTGCAGGGCGCCTTTTTTCGTTTCTGGACAAATCAACAAGCGGCAGGAGCATGAGCGCCCCGGTGACTAACGCAGTCACCGGGGCGCTTTTTTTGTTTCTCCGCAACATCAAGAAGGAGGCAATCACCATGCCGTCAAATCTGAATCTGGACTACTACTACGGCAACGAAGCGGAACAGTACAGTTTCTACCGCATCCCCAAGGCCCTGCTGACCGACCCCCGGTACAAGAGCGTTTCCATTGAGGCAAAGGTCCTCTACGGCCTGCTGCTGGACCGGATGGGGCTGTCCGTCAAGAACGGCTGGATGGACAGCAGCCAGCGCGTCTACATCTACTTCACCCAGGAGGACGCTATGGCCCTTATGAGCTGCGGCAAGGACAAGGCCACAAAGCTGTTTCGGGAGCTGGACAAGGACGGCGTTGGCCTGATCGAGCGGAAGAAGCAGGGCCAGGGACGGCCCACCCGTATCTATGTTAAAAACTTCATCCTGCCCCCGGAAC
>JAIEFH010000114.1 GCA_029067025.1 Oscillospiraceae bacterium
TTCTTTTTTGGGGCGTAAAACCCGCCTGCAAGACCGCGCATTCCCCGCGGGGCACACTGCGGAATTTCCGCAGGCGGGTGGTCACGGGGCGGGGGTGTGGGCTCCGGCTGCTGGGGCTGGGGCTGGCCATATTCGCCCTGCTGGACGCGGCGATGTTCCTCTTCCTGTTCCTTCCCGGCCCGGCTAAAAGGCTGCTCCACGGCTGCATTGCCCTGGCGGCGAAGGTATACCCCGCCCTGGACAGGGCGGCGCTGGAGGAAAAGGCGGACGGCCATCTGGCGGAGTACCGCCGGGGGGCCGACCTGATCCGCCGGGCGCCCGAGCTGCTGGCCCGCGTGGTGGGGCTCAGCGCCCTCCAGCTGGCCTGTTCCTACGCCATGCCTTATGTCGTCTACCGGGCCTTCGGGCTGTCCGGCTTCTCCCTGTGGGAGGTCATGGCCCTCCAGGCGCTGTGCGCCATCGCGGTGGGCTACCTGCCCCTGCCCGGCTCCGCCGGGGCGGCGGAGAGCGTGTTCCTCCGGGGCTTTCTGCTGGTGTACGGTGAGGCGCTGGTGGCCCCGGCCATGATCCTCAGCCGGACGCTGAACTGCTACCTGGTGCTCATGGCCACGGCGGGCATCCTGGCTGTGGGCCGCGCGGTGCGCCGCTCCGCCAGGATAGTCCAGCCCGAACAGGACACGTCCGTACCAAACCCTGAACCCGCGCCCGTAGAGCGGGCAAGCTGAACGCAGATAAAGGGAAGGAGCGCACCCCTTCGGGGGTGCGCTCCTTCCTTTGCGCGGTATGTTCAGTACACCGGGATGAAAAACAGGTATGGCGCGGTGGCGACTGCCATGGCAAGGGCGGTGACGTGCTTCTCCCGCTCGGTGAGCAGTTCGCAGGACTTCATGGCCCGCTTGTCAAAGAAGTAGACGCACACGCCCGCCAGCGCCACCCCGGCCAGCGTCCACAGAAAGGCCCAGGGGTTGTGGAAGGCGTTGTGGGTGACGTGGGACACGGTGTTCTCCCACGCGTCCCCGAAGGGGATGTATCCCAGCATCCCCAGCAGCATCCACACCACCCCGACGGCGTCGGCGGCGAAGCCCAGCAGCCAGAACTTCCACCAGAGCCGCTTCACCACCGCGCCCTTCTGGGTGTGCTTCAGCGCCAGCAGGGCAAGAAACAGCACGGCGCAGTCCACCAGCAGGTTGCCGGGGATGATGACCAGCCACAGCGGGCTGGGGAGCGCCACGATCATCCAAATGGGGAAGATGACGTTATAGAGACGGGTTTGTTTTTTCACGGCGTTTTATCCTCCTTCTTTTGACGGTTCAGCCCCAGTTTTTTTCGAATGGCCAGCATCTCCCGGTACCACCCCACCCAGCGGCCCAGCCACACCAGGGCATACACCAGCGCCAGCGACCCCAGCCATAGCAGCCAGACCGCCGGCTCACGCGCTCCGATCGACACCCCCAGCAGCAGCGACCATAAAGCGGCAGTGACGGCAAAGTGGGCCAAAGATTGCAGCACCAGCTCCCGTCCGCTGTCCGCGAAGGGCAGGGTAGCGAGGCCCGCCACCGCACCCAGACCGAAAAAGAGGGCGCAGGCGATGATGACTGCCCAAGCGGTGCCCACTCGGTCAATCAGGGGCTTACAAAGGGCGGGCATGGAAAAGCCCCCTTCAAACAGCGCGTCCCGGCACAGCGCCGCCAGCAGCAGGCCCGCCAGAGCGCCGACGAGCGCCCGGGGCAGCCATTGCCTTTTGGTCGTTTCCATGGAATGTCCCTCCTTGTTGTCACGCTTCCAACGCTTGCTTGATCTTCTTCACGTACCGCCGGGACACCCAGCACACCGTCCCGCCCTCCAGCGTCATCTTGATGGTGCCGGCCAGCGTCAGATCCAGGCCCGTCACCCGATCCAGGTTGACGATCTCCGAGTTGGACACCCGCACGAACCGGGTGCCCGCCAGCTCCTCCTCCAGCTCGTACAGCCGCTGCCGGACAGAAAAGACGCCCATATCTGTCTGGCAGGACACCCCCTTGTCCTCGGCGAAGAACCGCAGCACCATAGAGCGGCTCACCCGCACCGCCTCCCGCTCCCGGTAGACGGTGAAGGGCTTGGGGATCGTCACTTCTCGCAGCCGCGCTGCCAAAGCCTCCACCTCCGGCCTGGGGCCGGGGGCGCGGAGAATGACCACAGGTTCGTCCAGACTTGGATCAAGCTGTATTTCCACCTTCACCGCACGTCCCCCCTTTTGCTGTCTAGTATACCCAGCACGGGCCCAAATGTCCAGCGAACCGGGACAGACGGTTTTTTTGTGGGGATAGGCGGTCGGATATAAAAAAACAACCCGCCCCATTGGCAGGGCATGGAAACCGTGGTATAATGGGTTCATATAAATACAAAGGAGCGCTGCCGGTATGAATGAAAAAGTACACGTGGTAAACCACCCCCTTCTGTCCCACAAGCTGACCATCCTGCGGGATAAGAACACCTCCACCAAGGACTTCCGGGAGCTCGTGTCCGAGATCGGGATGCTGCTCACCTATGAGGCCACCCGCGACCTTCCCCTGACCACCAAGGAGATTGAGACCCCCATCTGCAAAATGGAGGCTCCCACCCTGAAGGGCAAGAAATTCGCCGTGGTGCCCATCCTCCGGGCCGGCCTGGGCCTGGTGGACGGCGTGCTGCGCATGGTGCCCTCCGCCCGTGTGGGACACCTGGGTATGTACCGCAACGAGGAGACCATGAAGCCTGTGCAGTACTTCTGCAAAATGCCCCGGGACGTGGCGGAGCGGGACGTACTCATCGTAGACCCCATGCTGGCCACCGGCGGCAGCGCCTCCGCCGCCATTGAGATCATGAAGGGCTACGGCTGCCATAACATCAAGCTGATGGTGCTGGTGGCCGCCCCCCAGGGCATTGAAATCATCCAGAGCAGCCACCCTGACGTGGACATCTACTGCGGCGCGGTGGACGAGGGCCTGAACGCGGCCAGCTACATCGTCCCCGGCCTGGGCGACGCGGGCGACCGCATTTTCGGCACGAAGTAAGGCAAAACAATCCCGCCGGAGTGGAACACATCCACCCGGCGGGCTTTTTTGCGCTCAAAACGGCATTTCTCCGTCATCTTCATCCTCTTCCTGTGACCGGGCCAGGGCGGCCACGGTGAGCGCCTCCCTGCCATACTTGGATCGGATGGCGTCCATGGTGCGCTCCAGCTTCTCCACCCGTTCCCGCTTTTTGGGCGCGGCGGACTGAAACAGATCCAGCTGTTCCGCCGCCTCTCCCTCGGGGATCAGATTGTGGGCGGTGAGGGTGATGGCCCGGATGGGCGCCCCCGACTTCCAACTGCGCTCCAAAATATCCATCGCCGCCCGGTACAGCTCCCTGGCGGTGTTGGTGGGGGCGTCCAGGGGGCGCTGGCGGCAGATGTCCTTGAACCTGGGGTCGCGGATGGTCACCTGGAGGGTGGACGCCTTCATGGCGTGCTTCCTCAGCCGCACCGCCACCTGGTCGGCCAGCATGGCCACCCCCCGGCCCACCTCGTCCCGACGGATGAGATTGCGGGGAAAGGTCTCCCCGCTGCCCACCGACTTGGGCGGCGTGTACAGCCCCGCCGGGGCCACGCTGCTGTGCTCCAGGCCGTTGGCGTACTCCCACAGCTGGCCCCCCTGCTTGCCCAAAAGCTCTGTCAGCGCTTTCCGGTCGAAGGCCGCCAGCTCCCCGATGGTGGTCACGCCGTACTGTCCAAGCACCTTGGCCGCCGCCCGGCCCACATACAGAAGATCCGTGACGGGCAGGGGCCACACGAGGCGCCGAAAATTTTCCCGGGAGATGACGGTGGTGGCGTCCGGCTTTTTGTAGTCGCTGCCCAGCTTGGCGAAGATTTTGTTGAAAGACACTCCCACCGAGATGGTCAGCCCCAGCTCCTCCCGCACCGTGTTCCGGATACGGTCGGCCAGCGCCTTCGGATCGCCGCCGAACAGATGGAGGGTGTTTGTCACATCCAGCCAGCTCTCGTCAATGCCGAAGGGCTCGATGAGGTCGGTGAAGCGGTCATAAATGGCGTTCACCTTTTTGGAGTACTCGTAATACAGCCCATGGTGGGCGGGCAGCAGCACCAGGTCGGGGCACTTCTGCCGGGCCTGCCAGATGGTCTCCGCCGTGCGCACGCCGAATTTTTTCGCCGGCTCGTTTTTGGCCAGAATGATGCCGTGGCGGCTCTTGGGGTCGCCGCACACCGCCGTGGGGACGGGGCGCAGCTCCGGGTGGGACAGCAGCTCCACCGAGCAGTAGAAACTATTGCAGTCGCAATGGTAGATGACGCGATCCATGCCGCTCCCCCCTTTCACAGATAGTATACACCGTCCGTTCCCTTTTGTCAAACATTCGTTCAAAAAGTTCTTGCAATTTACCCGGTGCCATGATACAATATCGGTAGGCTGGCCAGCCAAATATACGATCAAAAGATGAGGGGTATCACCATGAACCTTTACGAAACCTGCCCGACCCTGGAGAACACCCGTTTTTTGCTGCGCCCGGTGGAGGACGGAGACTGCGCCGACCTGCTGGAGGTGTACAGCGACAAAAATGCCCTCCCCTTCTTCAACAGCGACAACTGCGACGGGGACAACTTTTACTATGACACGCCGGAGCGGATGGAGAACGCCCTCCGGTTCTGGAAACAATCCTATGAAAACGGGTGGTTTATCCGGTGGGCCATCGTGGATCGGGCCGCGTCCAAGGTGGTGGGCACCGTTGAGGTGTGCCAGCGGGCCTCGGAGCCTGACGATCCGTTCAACGGCGCGGGCATTCTGCGCCTCGACGTGAAGAGCGGCTATGAGACGGAGGACGTCTTGGCCGAGGTCGGCGGGCTTATCACCCCCACGGTCTTTGAGGGGTTTGGCTGCGGCATCATCATCACCAAGGCGCCCATCTACGCCGTGGAGCGCATTCGGGCCCTTCAGCGGCTGGGCTTCGCCAAATCGGAGCACCTTCTGATTGGCAAGACCGGGTATGCCTACGACGGGTATTGGACGCTGGCGCGGGGCTGATAAAGCCCATACTCTGTGAGGGGGCGACCGTTATGGACAGTCAGGCGGCAAGCCGCTTTATTGTTGAGAATGCCCGCCCGCTGGAGCGGGCGGTTTACCGCTGGTATTTTGAGGGCGGAACAAAACAAGCCGTTGTCGGCGAACTGAGCAAATTCCAAAATCCGGACGGCGGCTTTGGGCATGGGCTGGAGGCGGACAATTGGAACCCCAATTCCAATCCCATCGCCACCAACGACGCGATCATCACGCTGCACCGAATCGGGGCGCTGAAAGACGCCGACAATGTCGTAAATGGGATCATTCGCTATCTGCGGTCCCATGATTCCTTTGATGAGGGACAGCGGAGATGGCTGTTCGCCATTGAGACAAACAAGGAATATCCCCACGCCATCTGGTGGGAGAAAAACGGCGACGGCCTGATGGGATATAACCCCACCGCTTCCCTGGCCGCCTTCATGGTTTGCTTTGGTGGGCGCACATCTGATTACGAAGAAATCCTGAGGGACGCTTTCGCGTATCTGAAGGAAAAAACCGACGTCAGCGGGGACGAGCTGAAATGCTATCTCCTCTGCTATGAATTGCTGCGGGAAAACGGAATCACCGATCTTTTGGATCTGGCGGAGCTGAAGCGGCTTCTCAGGGAGCGGCTTGAAAACGCGATCTGTAAGGACAGCGAAAAATACGGCGTGGAATATGTCCCCACCCCGTCCGACTTTTTC
>JAIEFH010000115.1 GCA_029067025.1 Oscillospiraceae bacterium
CCTCCACCCTGTGCGCCGCCGCCACCGACGCCCGGTCCGACGTGCTGGCCACATCGGCGGTGCTGCTGGGGCTGCTGGCCTCCCGGCTGTTCCGGGTTCCGCTGGACGGCTGGCTGGGACTGCTGGTGGCGGCGTTCATCCTGCGCTCCGGCTGGGGCGCGGCCAGGGACACCCTGGATCCCCTGCTGGGCACGCCCCCCGACCCTGCCATGGTGGCGGACATTGAGACGCTTATCCTCAGCCATCCGCAGATTTTAGGGATTCACGACCTGGTGATCCACGACTACGGCCCCGGGCGGCGGATGATGAGCGTCCACGCCGAGGTGCCCGCCGACGGCTCCCTGGTGGAGCTTCACGCCGTCATTGACCGGGCGGAGCGGGAGCTGGGGGAGCGGTTTGGGCTGGAGGCAGTGATCCACCTCGATCCGGTGGAGCGGGGCGACCCCCGCTCGGATCGGCTGCGCGCCCTGACGGAGGAGCTGGCCCGGGAGCTGGATCCCGCCGCCACCGTCCACGACTTCCGCTGCGGCGGGGATGGACAAGTGGCCTTTGACGTGGTGGTGCCCTACGGTGTGGCCCTGTCCGACGAAGAGGTGCGGCAGGCTTTGACCGAAAAGCTGCTTGCCCAGGAGCCTGACTGCTCCCCCGTCATCGGGGTGGATCGGTCTTATGTGCTGTAAATTTGGTTTGTTTACAAAAAATTGTGGAAATTCGACGCTGTCCGGCTTATAATAGCAAACGAATCATTTTATTATCGAACGGAAGGGTGTGCGTCTTATGCCCCGCAGCATTCTCATCGTGGAGGACGACAAAAACATCGCCGACCTGCTCCGGCTCTATCTGGAAAAGGAGGGCATGATCTGCCATGTGGCCGGGGATGGCCTGGAGGGGCTGGAGAAATTCCAAGCTGTCCAGCCCGACCTGGTGATTTTGGACATCATGCTGCCCTCCATGGACGGCTGGTCGGTCTGCCGGAAGATCCGGGAGACGTCCAAGACCCCCATCATCATGCTTACCGCCAAGGGCGAGCTGGAGGACAAGGTGTCCGGCCTAGAGATGGGCGCCGACGACTACATCACCAAACCCTTCGAGACCAAGGAGGTGCTGGCCCGCGTCCACGCGGTTCTGCGCCGGTATGGCGAGGAGGAACAGCCGGAAAAGCGCCTGAACTTTGACAAGCTGGTGGTCAACCTGGACTCCTACGAGCTGCTGGTGGACGGCAAGCGGGTGGACACCCCGCCCAAGGAGCTGGAGCTGCTGTTCCACCTGGCCTCCTCCCCCAACCGGGTATTCACCCGCAATCAGCTTTTGGACGAGGTGTGGGGCTTCGATTACTTCGGCGACAGCCGCACGGTGGACGTACACATCAAGCGCCTGCGGGAAAAGCTGGAGGGCGTGTCCGAACGCTGGAGCCTGAAAACCGTGTGGGGCGTGGGATACAAATTCGAGGTGGTAGAGGCTTGAAAACCATGTATGGGCGGCAGTTCGCTACCATGGTGGGCATGGTGCTGCTGTCCTTCCTGATGCTGGGGGCCTCCTTCGCCACCCTGAGCTATCAGTACACCATCCGGGAGAAAAAGGACACCCTGGAGCGCAACGCCAGGTACATCGCCCAGTTCACCTCCAACTCCCTCCGGAGCGGGGATGAGACTGTGTGGCGGACCTCTGATTTCCAGAGCTACCTCAACTCGGTGGCCCTGGTGTCCGACACCCACATTATGGTGACTACGCCGGAAGGAGTGGTCGTCTACGCCACCCAGGGCGGCAGCGCCCTGCCCGCCCTGCAGTACGCCACCCTGCCCCGGCTGCTGACCGAGCAGATCGCGGCGGGCTCCCGCTACGTGGGCATGACCACCCTGGACGGGCTGTATGATGAGACCCGATACCTGGTGGGCCTGCCCATCACCAGCGCCCAGGGATACCTTCAGGGCCTGGTGCTGGTGTCCTCTTCCGCGTCCACCATCAGCGGTGTGTGGCGGGATCTGTCCGGCATCCTGCTGGTCACCGCCCTGGCGGTCATCCTCATCGCCGCCATCATCAGCTCGGCCACCAGTATGCGCCAGTCCCAGCCTATCAAGGAGGTCGCCGCCGCCGCCCGGCAGTTCGGCCTGGGCCAACTGGACGTGCGGGTAGATGTGGGCGCCCGCCGGGACGAGGTGGGCGAGCTGGCCGAGGCGTTCAACGCCATGGCCGAGTCCCTGTCCAAGAGCGAACAGCGGCGCAGCGAGTTCATCGCCAACGTGTCCCACGAGCTGAAAACCCCCATGACCACCATCGCCGGCTTTGCCGACGGCATTCTGGACGGCACCATCCCCCCGGACCAGGAGCGGCACTACCTGGAGATCATCTCCTCCGAGACCCGCCGCCTGTCCCGGCTGGTGCGCTCCATGCTGGATCTGTCCCGGCTCCAGTCCGACGAGCGGGCCGCCCAGCAGCAGTTCGACATCTGCGAGACCCTGGTGCGGGCCCTGGTCACCCTGGAGCGCAAGGTGAACGCCAAACACCTGGAGGTGGACGCCCAGCTCCCCGACGACGGGCCCATCCCCGTCTGGGGCGACCAGGACGCCATCACCCAGGTGTGCTACAACCTGCTGGACAACGCCATCAAATTCTCCAAAGAGGGCGGCGTGCTGGGCCTTGGGGTCACCGTGAAGGGCGGCAAGGCCACCGTCACCATCAGCAACCAGGGGGAGACCATCCCCCCCGAGGAGCAGCAGCTGGTCTTTGACCGGTTCCATAAGACCGACCACTCCCGCAGCGCCGACCGGGACGGGGTTGGCCTGGGACTGTATATCGTGAAAACCATCCTCAACAGCCACAAGGAAACGATCATCTGCACCAGTGAGGACGGGGTGACCAAATTCGTGTTTACACTGACAAGAGCGTAGAAAAGGGGTGCTTCCCATGGACAACTATCTTCACTACCGCTGGCCCCAGGGCCCCGGCGTACAGCCGCCCCCGGTGC
>JAIEFH010000116.1 GCA_029067025.1 Oscillospiraceae bacterium
TCCACGTCGCGGATGGTGGACTCGGCGTCCTGGATGTTCTCGGTCATGACGGACAGGTTGTTGATGGTGTGGTCCAGACGGTTCTGGGTGGCGCCCAGGGTACCACGGACGTCGGACACCTTGTTGATGGCGGCCTTGATGGCGTCAACGGCGGCAGCGGCGCTGTCCTGGTCGGCGATGTTGATGTCGGCAAGGCCCAGGGAGGACACGTGCATATCGCCCAGGCTCACCTTCAGCTGGTTGTAGCTGTCAGCGGTGTCGCCAATCTGGAGGGTCAGGCCCTTGCCGGTGCCGTTCTTGGCCTGGACCTTGTTGGCGGTGAAGGTGCCCTGCTGGATCTGCTTCTGGATGTTGGCCTGGGTGGTCAGGTCGGCCCGGCCGCCCTTGCCGTCGCCATTGTAGGACACCTTCTCCTGGAAGGTCAGGGTGCCGTCGGTCGCATTCTGGCCCACGGTGAACATCTTGTTGTCCGCGGCGGCCACGGTCAGGCGGCTCGTGGCCTCGGACAGAGCGCTGCCGGAACCGGCCTTGTTGTTGTCCAGAGTGCCGTTCTCGTCCACCAGGTCGCTGATGTCCACGGCCTTGAAGTTGCTGCCCGCCTCCTTGATGGCGTCCAGGGTGGACTGCTTGCTGGCGAACACATAGGTGGTGTCGCCAATGGTGATGGCCTTGCCGTCCGCGACACCGGACAAAGCAGCATTAAGTTTGGTGTTGGCCAGAATGGCGCCCGCCTTAGGAGCGCCCTCGGTGATGACCTGGGTGCCCAGGTTGACCGTGCCGCCCTGGGTTCCCGTCGCTCCGGCTACCGCAACGGCAAAGTTGCCGGTATAGCTGGCCGCTTTCGTAGCCTTGTCCATGGCAGCGTCGGTCATCTCAAAGACCAGCTTGGAGCCATCGGCCGTCACGTTGTAGCTCACGCCGCCAATCTTAACCTCTTTTTCGCCCTTGGAGCCCACAAGTGCGTTGGCCAGATCCGCGCCGCTGGCGTTGGCCGCTCCGTTGCCGGTAACAGAGGCACCGCCGATAGTGAGGGTGAAGGTCTGGGTGGCGGCGGAGGTGGCGAAGGAGATGTTCTCCAGCTCAACAGAGAACTTGGTCTTGGTGGCCTGCTGGCCGCTCTTGTGCACGATGGTGTTGGTGCCGGCGGTACCAACAGCCGTGGTGCTGGTAGCCAGGATCTTCAGATCGGATTTGCTGCCAACCGAGTACTCAACGCTGTCGGCCTCCATGGAGCCGTCGAACAGCTTGATGCCGTTGAAGTTGGCGCTGTCGGCGATGCGGTTGATCTCGGAGCGGAGCTGATCGACCTCTTTCTGCAGCTGGTCGCGGTCAGTGTTGTTGTCGTAGGTGCCGTTGGCGGACTGGGTGGCCAGCTCGACCATACGGTTGAGCATATCGTGAACTTCCTGGAGGGCGCCCTCAGCGGTCTGCACCAGGCTGATGCCGTCCTTAGCGTTCTTCTGGGCGGTCTTCAGGCCGGTGATCTGGGCACGCATCTTCTCGGAAATGGCCAGACCGGCGGCGTCGTCACCGGCGCGGTTGATCTTGTAGCCAGAGGAGAGCTTCTCCAGGTTCTTCTTCATCGCGGAGACGTTGTTGGTGTAGTTGCGGTAGGCGTTCATCGCCATAATGTTATGTTGTACGCGCATGATATAAACTCCTTTTTATAAATTATTTTGTGTGCTTCGGCCATCCATTGCCTTCGCACATAGAACATCCGGCTTCTCGCAGCGACCTGGCCGGGGCGCTGCGTTCATCCGGCGCTGAGGGATGTATTTCAACCGGCCCGGAACCGGGTGAAAACAATATTACTTTTGCTCTTGAAAGCTGCGGCGCGGACAAGCTGTATGGAACCTGACCGCGTTTCCCTTTCTGCTTTCGTTTTTTATATCGGCCCGGTTTTTTAAAACTTTAGCCCATCATCAGAAAAATTTTGCCTGAAATTTAAGCGCGCGAATATGGCCCTTTCTCTGGCCGCATCTTTCTGCGGGCGGCAGCACGATAGTGCGCAGGGACGCATTCGTCTTAGGCTCGGAGACACCAGCTTGCTGTTGGCCTGGTAGACCTGACGCTGGATGCGGAGCGCCCCGGTGTCAAAGTCCAAATCGACCCACTGGAGGGCCAATATCTCGCCCCGGCGCAGGCCAGTGGTGAGTTCCGTTATAGATAGCAGTTTGGCATTTCTTTCATAAATACGCAGCGCCGTTTCCGGCACATACTAAGCGTGAACAAGAAATGAAAGTGCCATATGGAGGCTGAAATGGATCAGAGATTTTATATTTGTGAGCACTGCGGCAACATCGTTGCCATGGTGCGGGATAAGGGCGTACCCATCATGTGCTGCGGGCAGAAGATGACCGAGCTGATCCCCAACACCACTGACGCCGCTGGGGAAAAGCATGTCCCCCTGTATGAGGTTCGGGAAAACACCGTTTACGTCAATGTAGGCGAGGTTGGGCACCCCATGCAGGAGGAACACTCCATCGAGTGGGTGTCGATTCAGACGAAGCACGGCGGCCAGTGGAAGCGGCTGAAGCCTGGTAAGGAGCCAAAGGCGTGCTTCGCGCTGTGCGAGGGTGATGAGGTGGAGGCCGTCTACGCCTATTGCAATCTGCACGGTCTTTGGAAAGCGTGACCGGGCAAGCAAGCACAGAATATGCCAAGTCACCAGGGACAAAACTACCACGCAGTAATCATAGGACAATCCCTATCCCAACAAAAAATACAGCGCCACCCTGCCCCCAACCGGGGGCAGATTTTTTCTGTCTGTGGTCTAAGCTGTGGTCAGGGGGAAAACGCGAAAATCGAACCGCACAAAAAAGTTCCCAAAAAAGAAATTCCGCTTGAAATCGCAAGATTTCAAGCGGAATTTTGGTGGACGATACAGGACTTGAACCTGTGACCTCCCGCACGTCAAGCGGATGCTCATACCAGCTGAGCTAATCGTCCAAATATTCCGTGTTCCGCGCCCGATGAGCGGAACAAATACATTATAGCCATGCCTTTGCCGCTTGTCAAGAGTTTTTTTCCATGATATACTGAATCCCCGGAAAAATACGAGGGGGAATCAATATGAGATACGCGCTGATCACCGGGGGTTCCCGGGGCATTGGGGCCGCCGCCGCCCGGCTGTTTGCCCAAAAGGGCTGGGGAGTGGCCGTGGGCTATGACAAGAGCAAAGTTAAGGCCGAGGAGCTGGCTCAAGAGCTGTCCGGGATGGGCGCGCCCGCCATGGCCGTCCAGGCGGATGTGGCCGATGAGGGGCAAGTGCGCCGGATGGTTGACATTGTGTTAGAAAAATTTTGTCAACTTGACATTTTGGTTTGCTGCGCCGGTATTTCCCATGGGGGGCTTATCAGTCAAATTGACGGAGAACAATGGCGGCGGTTATTTGCCGTCAACGTGGACGGCGTCCACCACTGCTGCCGCTCGGTGCTGCCCCATATGCTGGACCGCAAGTCCGGCTCCATCGTTACTGTGTCCTCCGTGTGGGGGCAGGTGGGGGCCTCCTGCGAGGCGGCATATTCCGCCACCAAAGGGGCGGTGATTGCCTATACCAAGGCGCTGGCCAAGGAGCTTGGCCCTTCCAATATCCGGGTAAACTGTGTGGCTCCGGGAGTAATCGACACCGATATGAACGCCAATCTTTCCCCAGAGGATATGGCCGCCTTGGCGGACGAGACTCCCCTGGGCCGTATCGGCACGCCGGAGGAGGCCGCCGCCGCCATTGCATTTCTGGCCTCGGATGAGGCGTCCTTCATCACGGGGCAGGTGCTGGCGCCCAACGGCGGGTTTGTGATTTGAGAACAAATATCCGTCATAATACAACACAGCGGTTGTCGGGGAAGAATGCTCATTGTCAATTGTGACAGTTGACAACCCTAAATTACAAGTATATAATTGTCAACAATCTGGGGGGCGCAATCGTGCCCCCTTCGATGTTTAGAAACCTGCGGCATATCAATATAGGAGGAAACCAGAATGAAAAAGAAGAATCTTGCGGCTCTGCTCATGGCGGGCGCCATGTGTTTCAGCCTGCTGGCCGGCTGCTCCAGCAAGGACAGCAACGCCAGCACCCCCGGCACGGATAGTAAGGAAAGCCAGTCCGCTGGCAATGAGGACGGGAACAGCGGCGCGGCCACCATCAAGATCGGCGGCGTGGGCCCCCTGACCGGCGGCGCGGCCATCTACGGCAACGCGGCCAAGGGCGGCGCGGAGATCGCCGCCGAGGAGATCAACGCCCTGGGCGGCATCCAGATCGACCTGCGCTATGAGGACGACGCCCACGACCCCGAGAAGTCCGTCAACGCCTACAACACCCTGAAGGACTGGGGTATGCAGGTGTTCCTGGGTTCCGTCACCTCCACCCCCGGTGCCGCTACCGCCGCTGAGAGCAACGCGGATCATATGTTCTACCTGACCCCGTCCGCCTCCTCTACCGACGTCATCGGCGGCGTTGCCAACCCCCTGACCGGCTCCGTGGACATCGAGCGGCGGGACAACGTGTTCCAGATGTGCTTTGTGGATCCCAACCAGGGCAGCGCCTCCGCCCAGTATATCAGCGACAAGAAGCTGGGTGAGAAGATCGCCGTCATTTATAAGAACGACGATGTGTATTCCACCGGCATCTACAACAGCTTTGCCTCCAAGGCCGCTGAGCTGGGCCTGAACATCGTGTCCACCACCACCTTCACTGAGGACAGCCAGACCGACTTCTCCGTCCAGCTCAGCGACGCAAAGAACGCCGACGCGGATCTGATCTATCTGCCCACCTACTACGGCCCCAATGCCCTGATCCTCACCCAGGCCAATGCCATGGGCTATAACCCCAAATACTTTGGCGTGGACGGCATGGACGGCATCCTGTCCGTGGACGGCTTTGACACCTCCCTGGCTGAGGGCGTCATGCTGCTGACCCCCTTCAACGCCGACTCTGAGGACGAGGCTACCAAGTCCTTCGTTGCCAAGTATCAGGAGAAGTACGGCGACGTGCCCAACCAGTTCGCCGCCGACGCCTATGACTGCGTGTACGCCATCTACAACGCGCTGAAGGATGAGAACGTCACTGCCGAGACCAGCGCCAGCGATATGTGCGACCTCCTCATCAATAAGTTTACCTCCATGACCTTCAACGGCCTGACCGGCGAGAACATGACCTGGAGCGCCGAGGGCACCGTCACCAAGAGCCCCAAGGGTATGTTCATCCAGGACGGCGCTTACGTCGGTATGGATTAAGAAGCGTGAGCGCTTCCGGCGCGAGCGTGACAATGCAGTGACTGACAGTAGAAATACGCCCGGGAGGGCTGCCGCGCCCCGGCAGCCCTCCCGGCCTTTCCAGAAATAAGAGACGAGGTGAGTACCCTTGCTGATCTTCCTCAACCACTTGATCAACGGCATCAGCCTGGGCAGCGTGTACGCCATCATCGCCCTGGGCTACACCATGGTGTACGGCATCGCCAAGATGCTGAACTTCGCCCACGGCGATGTCATCATGGTGGGGGCGTACATCTGCTTCTTCGCGATTTCCTCCTTCAATCTGCCTCCGGCGGTGGGGATCCTGCTGGCCATGCTGGTGTGCACCCTGCTGGGCATCGTCATCGAGCGGCTGGCCTATAAGCCCCTGCGGCAGGCCACCTCCCTGGCAGTGCTGATCACCGCCATCGGCGTGAGCTATCTGCTGCAAAACGGGGCCCAGCTTTTGTGGACCTCCAACATCAAGATGTTCCCCTCCTTCTTCCCCGGCCCGCCCGTGGAGCTGTTCGGCGGGGAGATGAAAATCACGTTGGCATCCATTT
>JAIEFH010000117.1 GCA_029067025.1 Oscillospiraceae bacterium
CGCTCCCTTTTTCTCCGTGTAGGTCACACCATCTATCACCATAGGGGAAAATCCGTCCGCATTGGGGTGGGTGTTCTCGTTCCTGATTGCCATATCTTCCTGAATACTCTTGATTTTGCTCTTGGTAACGGCGATTTCACGGGGAAAATATTTGAGTATCTGATCCTCCAGCGTGTATTTCTGGCTAAGATGATTGGATTTCAGCAGTTTCAGCCGCTGCACGTCAACATCTAAATCCATCTTCTCCTTGATCCGTTCATCCCCGGTGCAAAGGGCCTTGATTTCAGCGTAGGACAGGGCAGTTTCGTCAATGTCCTCTGCCGAGCGCACCGGGGATTTGCTGGTCATAATCTGCCCAATGAATTTCTGCTTGTTTTCCACCATCTGATAGAGATAACTGTCAAAGGTATTCTCGGTAACATAGGTGTAAATATCCACCTCGTCGTTCTCGTTACCCTGGCGGATGATGCGCCCCTCCCGCTGCTGAAGGTCAGAGGGTCGCCACGGGCAATCAAGGTGGTGCAAGGCCACCAGCTTCTGCTGTGCGTTCGTTCCGGCCCCCATCCTCTGCGTAGAACCCAACAGGATGCGGACTTGCCCGGAGCGCACTTTTCCAAACAACTCTTTCTTTTTCGTTTCGGTGTTGGCATCGTGGATAAAGGCTATTTCTTCGGCTGGTATGCCTTTGGCGATCAGTTTATCCCGGAGGTCGTCATAGACGTTGAAATCACCGTTTCCCTTGGGCGTGGACAGGTCGCAGAACACCATTTGCGCGGAACGCTGGTCGGCGGTACGCTGCCATAGCTCAAATACATTGTCAGCACAGGCGTTGGTCTTGCTGGTATCGCTGTCCGGGAGCAGGGGGTTGAGCATCCGCTGGTCAAGGGCCAGCTTACGTCCATCGTTGGTGACGAGCAGCATATTGTCCACGTCGCTCCGCACCATCTTGTTTCGGATGCGTTCGGCCCGTTCCGCCAGCCCCTCCACCATTTCCTCCTGCAATTCAGAGGGTTTCAGGGTGACGTTGTGATAATTGGCCTTGGGAACGGGAAGGTTGAGCATATCCGCCGTCTGAATGTCGGCCACTTCTTTGAACATGGCCATCAGCTCCGGCAGATTATAGAACTTGGCAAACCGGGTCTTGGAACGGTAGCCCGTCCCCTCCGGGGCCAGTTCAATGGCGGTAACAGTCTCCCCAAAGGTGGACGCCCAGGCGTCAAAGTGCAGCAGACCATGCCTTTTCAGCGTGTTATATTGCAAATACTTCTGCATGGTGAACATTTCCACCATCGTGTTGCTGATTGGGGTGCCTGTGGCAAAGATCACGCCCCGGCCCCCGGTGATCTCGTCCAGATAGCGGCACTTCATATAGAGGTCGCTGGCCTTCTGCGCCTCCGTTTGGGCGATGCCGCTCACGTTCCGCATTTTGGAGAAGGAAGCGAGATTTTTATAATAATGTGCTTCGTCAATAAAAATGCGGTCAACGCCCAATTCCTCGAACGTGACCACATCATCTTTACGGCTCTGATCGTTCAGTTCCTTTAATTTGGCTTCAATGGATTTCTTGGTGCGCTCCATCTGCTTACGGGAAAAATGATCTCCTTTACTCTCCTTCAATTCCCGGATGCCGTCAAGGATTTCCTGCCGCTGCTGGCGCAGGATGGCAATCTGCCGTTCCATGCTGATGGGGACTTTCTCAAACTGCGAGTGCCCGATGATGATGGCGTCATAGTCCCCGGTGGCAATCCGGCCACAAAACCGTTTGCGATTCTTGGTTTCAAAGTCTTTGTTGGTTGCCACCAGGATGTTGGCTGACGGGTAAAGCTGCAAATATTCCGTGGCCCATTGTTCTGTCAGGTGGTTGGGCACCACGAAAAGAGATTTCTGGCACAGCCCCAGGCGTTTGCTCTCCTGCGCTGCCGCTACCATTTCCCACGTTTTCCCGGCCCCCACCACATGGCCTAACAGTGTATTGCCGCCATAGAGGACACGGGCAATCGCGTTCCGCTGGTGCGTCCGCAGGGTGATCTCCGGGTTCATGCCCACAAAGTTGAGATGGCTCCCGTCGTACTCGCGGGGGCGTTCGCTGTTGAATTGGTCATTGTAGAGCCGGGTCAGTATTTCCCGACGCTCCGGGTCTTTCCATATCCAATCCCGGAACTCCTGCTTGATAAGCTCCTGTTTCCCTTGGGCGATGGCGGTTTCCTGCTTGTTCAGGATGGCGGTTTTCTTGCCCTTACTGTCCTTAACATAATCATAAATACGAACATCCCGCAGGTTCAGGGTTTCTTCAATGATTCTGTAAGCGTTGATGCGATCAGTGCCGTAGGTGCTGTTGGCCTTTACGTTCTCCTTGTCCACGCTCTTGCCTTCCACGTTCCACTCCCCGGTGTACGGAGCATAGCGGACATGGATTTTTTCTTGGGCAAATTCCAGGGTGCCCAGCAGCTCAAAGACAAACTGCTCCACCACCTTCGGCGGGAGCCAGGTAGAGCCGAGCCGGACAGAAATCTCGCTGGCCGTCAGATCTACGGGCTGTACCTTTTCCAGCGCCTCCACATTGATTTGAAATGCTGGGTCTGATTTTGCCGCCAGCTTTGCGGTGGCAAGTTTTTCCCGCACGTTGCCAGAGAGGTATTCATCCGCCGTCTGCCAACCCTTGTACCAATCCACCGCGTCGCCGTCAATGTCAAAGGGGCCGGTCAGCGGGTCTTTGAAAATAACGCCCTTCAAGTCCTCCACGATCTGCGGCATCTTATCCCCGCCGCCCATGAGGGACGCCATATATCCTAAATCCACACACGCCTTTTCAGCCAGTGAAACGGCCAGGGCTTCGGATGCGGTGTCCACGCTGGTAATGACTGTTTTCTGCTTGATGGTGCGCTTGGTGAACATATCCGCCTTGCGGACAAAGTTTCGATCATCGTCCAGCACTTCCAGGGAGGACAGCAGGAAATAGGCGCTGTCCATGCGGAAGGCGGCGCTGTTGGCACGGGAGCTGATGCGCCCATACTTTTTCACATAGGCATCATAGAGGGTGTTTAGCTTCTGCTGTTCCGCCTGGATGTTTTCATCGGGCCAGTCATCGGTCTGATACTCGATCAGTGTCCGCACACAGTCCCGGATTTCAATGAGTCCCTTGATGCGGTTTGCCGCCGTGACCGATACCTCCACCGGGTTCATGCGGCTGTTCTCCCGATAGTACACTTGGCCGTCCACTACGGTATAGCTGAAATTCCGCACCTCCGGGTCGGCGGGAATGGACTGATCTTCTTCCTCGGCCTCCGGGTCGTCCATCACATACTCGGTAACAGAGCCTTGGATGCTCTGGATGGCGGCGGCAAGCTGCTCCCCCAGGTCTTGTCCCTCACGGGGCAGACAGGCGGTTTCCGGCCCGTAGGGGCCGCTGATCTCCTGCATCTCGCCCATCACCATGTCCGGGTGGTCAATGAAGTATTGATTCATTTTCAGCCCGTTTTCATCGGTGTTCAGGTGTACCCAATCAGGTTCCTCGCAGGAAAGAGCGTCCCGCTTTTGCAAAAACAGAATATCGCTGGTGACTTCGGTGCCCGCCGCAGCCTTAAACGTGTTATTGGGCAGACGGACAGCCCCCAGCAGGTCGGCCCGCTGCGCGATATACCTTCGGACGCTGGGATTTTCCTTGTCCATGGTGCCCTTGCTGGTGATGAAAGCCACGATCCCGCCGGGGCGCACCTTATCCAGCGTCCGGGCAAAGAAATAATCGTGAATGAGAAAATTGTGTTTGTTGTACCGCTTGTCCGACACTTTGAACGCCCCAAAGGGCACGTTGCCGATAGCGGCGTCAAAAAAGCTGTCCGGGAGGTCTGTTTTCTCAAACCCCTGGACAGCGATGGAGGATTTTTGATAGAGCTGTCGGGCAATCCGCCCGCTGATACTGTCTAACTCAATGCCGTAAATTTTGGATTCCGTCAGATCATCCGGGCGCATACCGATAAAGTTCCCGATGCCGCAGGATGGTTCCAGCAGATTCCCGGTCTTAAAGCCCATGTTCACCAATGTCTGATAAATAGAGCGAATGACCACGGGCGGGGTGTAAAAGGCGGTGAGGGTGGATGCTGCGGCGGCTTCGTACTCGTCCTCGGTGAGAAGGGCTTTCAGCTCGGCATATTTGCTGTGGCGTTCGTCAAAGCAGTCGGACAGCCCACCCCAGCCCACATACTGAGCCAGCACATTTTGTTCTTCCGGGGTAGCAAAGCGGTCCTCGGCCTCCAGCTTTTTCAGCAGGCGGATGGCCCGGATGTTGTTCTTAAACCGCTCCCCCGGTGTGCCCACGCCGATGGCGTCATTGGTGATGCGGTACTCATGCCGGTCTGTGCTGGGGATTTCGGGATGAAGGACAAAAGGCGATACCTTGGCCCTGCGCCGGGGCGCGGGCGGGGTCAGCGGCGGGGCTTTGTCGGCATGGTCGTGCCCATCTGCTAAACTTTCTGTGCCCTTTTCGGCAGATACTTCTTTTTCAGTAGGTTCTAAAACCTTTTCGGCTTTAGGCCGATGGGAAAGCAGCGTCTTTTCCGCTTCTTCCAGCGTATCAAAGCCGCCCGCTGTTGCGTGGGAAAAATCACGCTGTTCATCATAACCATAATGGTTATAAAACTTGCCGTTAGGGTATTGGAAGATTACAATACGCTCTTGGTCAAACAGGTATTCCGCTACCTTTCCTTCAACCCTGCGCTGGGAAACGGAAGGGGTCGGTTCTTGGCCCTGCTTGGCCCGTTCTACCGCCAGCCATTCAGCGGCTTCCTTGTCTGCCACGGCTTTCCTGACCTGCTTCAGATAATCCTCGGCCTGCCATTCGCTGGTAAATTCCTCTTGGATGCCGTCGCTGTCCACATATATCTCGTTCCGGGCATCGTCCCATACGGCGTAGCCGTTTTCCGTTTCAATGACGGAAAAGCGTTCATCAGGCGGGGGAGCATCGGCGGCGATCTGTTCCACATCGGCCATAACTTGCTGAATAAAGGGGCTTGCGTCCAGCTTTTTCTCGTCCACCACATGACCGTCCACGATGCCATGCTCCGCAAGAGCGGCACGGACGGCAGCAGGGTCAATATCTGAAAAATCGTCCGCTTTCTGCGGGGCCTTTTCGCTGGGCTGTGCGGGGAACATGGAGGTCACACGCCGGTGATCTTCCAGCGCGGCCACAACAACGTCATACCCCTTACCATTTAGCTGTTTTACATAGTCCTCCAGCCTGTGGGCCGGAAAACCGCACATAGACACACGGCCATATTCGGGGATATTGCGTATGGTCAGGGTGAGATCAAGCGCGACCGCCGCGCTCCGTGCGTCCTCGCCCTCGCTCCCTCCATACAGTTCAAAGAAGTCGCCCACTTGATACAGCACCAAACTGTCGGGGTTACGCTCCTTGATAGAATTGTAAGCATCCCAAAACCTGCCGCTGGCAGGCCCCTGTTCCGGCGGCGGGGTTGAAAGATCGTTGTGGGCATTGGCTTCTTTGTGGACGGCTTCTCGCAGCATAGGGACGATCTCGCGGTATGCGCCATACTGAGCGAGGAAATCCAGCACACCACCGTTACCGTCGCCAATATCCTGCCGCTCGGTGAACGTCCTGCCATCAGGCAGAACAACGGTGAATTTTACCTTGTCATAGCCTAAAAACGCATTATATTCCGGGTCGTTGGCATCATACCATTTCTGCCATGTTCCATACTTAGCCATAGCTGCTGTTTTTCCCGCGGCATATTCATCGTCCGCCTGCTTCATCAGCCGGTCAAACTCATAGAGGGAGTA
>JAIEFH010000118.1 GCA_029067025.1 Oscillospiraceae bacterium
GTCCAGCACCAGGGACTTGACCCCTTCATTGCAGTTGATGGCATCCAGGCCGCCCTCAATCAGAACAGGGATGCCGGGCACCCACACGCCGTACTCGGTGGGGTCAGGCTCCTCCACCTCAAGGGCTTCGTTGTAAGCTTCCTCGTCAACAGCAACCACGTCGGTGTCACCGGTTTCATCGTCGTAAAAGTAGACCTCGGTGTCGCCAGCTTCATAGGCCTCAATGATGGCCTCGGCCTCCTCGAACGCGCCGGAAGCCTCGTCCCAGCCGTCCACGTCGGACACGAAGGGCACCAGCCAGCCGTCGCCGAACAGGCCGTCGTTGGCCCAGTCAGTGAGGGCGGTGCCGATGGACACCTTCCAGGGCCCCATGGCAATGGCATAGATCAGGAACATGACACACGCGAAGATGGGCAGGGCCAGAATACGGTTGGTAACCACCTGGTCGATCTTGTCGGAGACAGTCAGCGAGTGCTTGGCGGCCTTCTTTACCACCGCCTTATGTACCACGCTGCTGATATAGGCATACCGCTGGTTGGTGATGATGGACTCCGCGTCGTCGTCCAGCTCGTTCTCGCAGTCTACAATATGCTCCTCGAGATGGGCCTTCAAATCGGGGTCGAAATTCAGCTCCTCCATCACCTTTTCGTCCCGCTCAAACACCTTGATGGCATACCAGCGCAGATAGCGGTCGCTGACTTTGCCCTGGATAGACTCCTCAATGTGGGCCAGGGCGTGCTCCACGCTGCCGGTGAACACGTGGGGCAGTTCCCCCGCCTTGTGGGCCTGGGCCTGGGCCAGGGCCTTCTCCGCGGCCTCTACCCCGCCCTCGCCCTTCAAAGCGGACATCTCCACGACCTCGCAGCCCAGGGCCTTGCCCAGTTTGGTCAGGTCGATCTTGTCGCCGTTTTTGCGCACCAGGTCGATCATGTTCACCGCCACCACCACGGGCAGCCCCAGCTCAATGAGCTGGGTGGTGAGGTACAGGTTGCGCTCGATGTTGGTGCCGTCCACGATGTTCAGGATGGCGTCGGGCTGTTCCTTCACCAGGTAGTTACGGGCCACTACCTCCTCCAGCGTGTAGGGAGACAGGGAGTAAATGCCGGGCAGATCCTGGATGACCACGTCTTCATAGCCCTTGAGACGGCCCTCCTTCTTTTCCACCGTGACGCCGGGCCAGTTGCCCACGTACTGGTTGGAGCCGGTCAGGGCGTTGAACAGCGTGGTTTTACCGCAGTTCGGGTTGCCCGCCAGCGCGATTTTGATATTCATGGTTTGATGCTCCTCTCCTTTGTCTGACTGTGTCCAGACCCTATATTAGCAATTGCTAACCCGTGGTCAAAAATAAATTCTCTGTTGTCATGCTCGCTTTGGGCGCATAATGCGCCTAAGCTCACACTTCGATCATTTCCGCGTCCGCCTTGCGCACGGAAAGCTCATAGCCCCGCACGTTGAGCTCCATGGGGTCGCCCAGCGGAGCCACCTTGCGCACGTAGATCTCCACGCCCTTGGTGATGCCCATGTCCATGATGCGGCGCTTCACCGCGCCCTTCCCGTGAAGCCGAGCCACGGTGACGGTCTCGCCCACCTTGGCGTCTTTCAAAGTTTTCATACGCTCTCTCCTTCCTATATCATGATACGGTTTGCCATAGACCTGTCCAGCGCGACGCGGCTCTCCTTCACCTGTACGATCAGGTTGCCCGCCATTTCGCTGACCACGTTGACCGTCTCCCCTACCACAAAGCCCAACTCCGCCAGGTGCTGACGGATCTCATCCTTGCCGGTGATTTTGAGTATCGCGGCCTCCTCGCCGGATTTTGCCATTGCCAGCGGCATCATAATGGTTCCTCCTCAGTTAGACTACGCTAACATTTTTCAGCGTGTGTAGTTTACCATAGCTAACCTCAGTTGTCAATAGCTAACTTAGACTTTTTTGACTCAGGCGCAGAAAAGCCGCCGGGGTATACCCCGGCGGCTCTCTTATCAATTTTAAAAAGATAAGAAGGGATCGTCAATATATTGCGCCTGGCCGCACACAAAATCGCCCGAAGAGGTCATCCGCACCGGCACGTTAATATAGCCGATGTAATTGATGAGCCCACCGCTGGCATCGCAGCCCAGCCAGCAAAACACCTTGCCGTCCTTAATGGTGTAGCGAATGATCTCCTCAAAACAGATGGTGTCCGCCACGGGGGCGTACTCGTTCATCTCCTGTGCCTCACTCTTGGGGATAGTCACGTTCAGCCCCGCGCCGGAAAGATAAAAATTGTCCTCGTCCCCGGTGGATTGGAAGTGATTGAGGATCATCTCGTTCAGGCCGCTGGTGTCGTACTGCTTCAGCGTCTCGGCGTCGAACACATAGAGCTTTTCGATGTATACCCCGGTACCGTGGCCCCACACCAGGGGGAACACGATTTCGTCCCTCCCGTCTCCGTTCAGATCCAGCATCTGAATATTCACATGCTCGGCGGGTTGGAAATGAACCGCCCAATCGGAGTCAAACTGGGTACTTCTGTCCCGATACCTGAGCAAAGCATGGGTGTTCGTTTCCGTCTCGTTCATGGCGAACAGCGTCGGCTCCTCCGCGTAGTGCTCCGCCTCCATAGCCGCCTGGAATGCCCTCAGATTTTCCAGCAGGGTCTTGCCATCGTCCCGGACAAAGACCGGTTCCCAGGTGTCCAGCCACCACAGGTCATCGTGCAGCCGCCCGTACTTCTCAAAGGCGGACAGCAGCTTCTCATCGGTGTTGATGAGCTGGGCGCTACTGTTCAGCATCCCGTTGAGATCCTCCATGAAGCCAGCGATCTTCGATGGGTCGAAGCTCTCGTGCATGGGGCCGAAGTTGAGGTCAAACGTCACACTCTTCTCCCCTGCTATCGTCTCCTGCCCGTTTTCCAGGGTGATCAGCTCATAGCTATAGGTGCACCAGCCCTGATACATCGTCGGGTGATACCGCAGGAGATAGTCTCCATCCTTCAGGGGACACAGGAACACGGCGTTCCAGCCCGTGTGGGCGTAGTATCCTTCCTCCTCATAGAGCAGTTCGTCCCCTTCCCAGACCTCCAGCCGCTGGCCACCGTCGATCTCTATCACCCGCAGGGTCTCTGGTAAGCCGTTGCGGTTCAAGTCGGGGGTCCAGGGGTGGATGGTCGTGGCGTCGGACGCGTCTATCCCCACCTCCTCGGCGATATACTTCCAGAACTGCGCCTGTCCTTCGCTGTCAAAACGCTCCCCGTCCGGCCCCCAGGCGTTGACCGTCACGGCAGCGCGGTAGCGCCAGCCGCCGTCCTCGTCTCTGGTAAAGATCAGATAGGCGCAGTCTGGATAGCCGGGGCAGAACCAGCCGTCCTCGGTGAGATACATCC